>CAYGAB010000128.1:0-2659 GCA_964347725.1 uncultured Candidatus Peribacteria bacterium
CCTCCGAAGAAACCATTGCGGAGGGCGACCTTGCGGGTACAGCTATTATTAAGTAGTATTCGCGAGTATTTTGGACCTCACGGGGGCGGTTAGCTCAGTTGGTTAGAGCGCCACATTGACATTGTGGAGGTCGGAAGTTCGAATCTTCTATCGCCCACCATTTCTCACTTTGATCAAAAGAATTGGAATTGACAAACCTATTGCAGTGTCGTCAAAAATATGTTACATTACTCTTGTAAACGGTAAGACCTGTTAATGGCGTTTGAGTGTTCCCTTCCATCGGTTGGCCACAGCTCATAGCATTCAAGTTAACAGGCTCGTTTCCGTTAGGCCTTGAAGACGTGTTCCAGTTGGATGCGGTTTTTGTAGAACCTGTACCATTCCATGTCGTCTTTTTCGTGTTTCCTGAAAATGCCCCAAGCAAATAGATCGGCAGCCTGAAGCTCACCTACCGTCTGTGAATCATAGTGATGTATGACGAGAGGCACTTTATGGTTCAGGCGGCTCTTCAAGTTAGCGAAAGTATGCTCGTTGAATTCTTTGACTGCGCGTTTGTTTTTCGAACGATCAAGGATCAAAACCACCTTTTGCTTGGCCTCTTCCAAAGGGATGGACTTTAGGAGCACTTGAGTTACGAAGTCATAAATTTTAGCCTTATCCTCGACGAGCTTGAAGAAGAGCTTTCGCTTGGGAATGACTACAGCATAGAGCTTGAAGTCAATGTCTTCCGTCTGCTTCAGGAAGTAGTGTTTGACGGCCAAAGAGGTATCCATGCCCTTTAATTCCTGCGGTGCTTTGGCTTTGTTCTTAGGGTTGAGTTTTTTACGAAGGGTGCGGGAGATCGTCTTGGCCAGCTTCTTACGGTTGTCATCTCCTTTCACTGCAAGGATAGTGACCACGAAGTGCTCGGACGGCTTCTTCTGCACAAAGTCGAATCCAAGGTCGCCGCTTTCGTCGAGGAACAGATAGAGCATAGCTAGCAGGTTGAGGCGGTGTTGAAGCACATAGTAAAGGCCTCAAGCTCGCTTTTCAACGCTAAAACTTCAGTGTAACATTTCGTTCGTAACGTGTGGACTATCGCCCACCATTTTTACCCTCACCCATGATCACTCTCAATCCTTACCTCAATTTCAACGGAAAGACCGAAGAGGCTTTCAACTTTTACAAGTCCGTATTTGGCGGTGAATTTGCCGTGCTGCAACGCATGAAAGAGACTCCTGAAGTGAGCCAGCTGAGCCTGGAAGATCAAGAAAAAATCATGCACGTGGCTTTGCCGATTGGACAAGGGAACGTCTTGATGGGCAGCGACTCTCTGGAGTCCATGGGCCAAGTTTTGGTGGAGGGCAATAATTTTTCACTCTCGCTGAGTGTGGACAGCAAAGAAGAAGCCGACCGTTTGTTTGCCGGACTTTCCAAAGGCAGCACCGTGGAACTGGCCATGCAAGACATGTTTTGGGGCGCTTATTTTGGAATGCTCAAAGACGCGTATGGCATGCGATGGATGATCAATTGCATGCATGAAAAAGCCTGAAGACATTTTAGCCTTTTTGAAAGCTCACGCCCTCGGCACGAATGCTTTTGTGCTGAGAAGTGACAGTCAGTACTTTGCAAGTTTGCGTTGGACTGGCCAGGTTTGGGAACACGAATACGGCGAAAAAATGGATGAAAGCACGGTGCAAAAAGAAAGCCCCAGTGACGCAGAGGTTTTTGAATTGCTGAGAGAGCGCTACGGCCGTAACTTGGATGATTCAGGAGTTTTGGCGGGATTTTTTGCGGACACTTGGGTTCAATTCTGGCTCAACCACAAGCAGTGATCGCACTCACCGCAAGCTCGGTCCGGATCTAGGAATTTGAGGTCTTGGATGTCTTGATGCACGTCTCGTAATTCTTGCTGAAGCCGAGACATGTCTTCGGAAGTTACTTGGAAAGGGAACCGTTTGAAGAGGCCGTCTTCTTTGGATGGCTCCAAGTAGCGGATTTCGCCGGAGAGCATTTTGAAGGGAAAACGTGGAGATTGGTCGCAGAGCAATTGGTAGAAAACGATTTGGCGATGGTAGTTTCCGCCGGGTCGCAATTCGGATTTCTTGTTGTCGGATTGGCCGGTTTTGTAGTCCACGACGTGCACGTTCTTTTGGCCAGAATCCAGGAATTCCAGCAGATCAATTCGGCCCGTGATTGGAATGCCGTCCCAAATCACATTGTGAGGGCGAAAGTCGTACTCTGGTTTTCCGTTTTTCAAAAGATGAGCGCATTTTTCGAGATAATCCCCCAAGACCTCTCGACCTTTGTCCACGCATTCCCAATGGTCTTTTTCAGTTAGGATTTCTTTGTGGAGGGCCTTTTCAAATTGAGCAAAGATTTCTTCCAGCGGCATGGCGACCCCTCGATTCTGAGCCAGAATCAATTGATGCATGGCGTGGTGCATGCCTGTTCCAAAAGCAGCAGACTTGGACTTTGCACTGGGGATTCTGAGCAGGTGATCAAAATAAAAAGCTCGGGGACACTTGAGATAACTGTTCAAATGAGTGACGTTCATCACATGATTTTTCACCAGGGATTTCAAGAAAAATTCTTCCGTATCTAAGTTAGCGATGCTTTTTGCAAAGCCTGTGTTCTCAAAATAATTTCGCAGATGTTTTTCTTCGCTTTCGTGAAGTTT
>CAYGAB010000128.1:2669-3184 GCA_964347725.1 uncultured Candidatus Peribacteria bacterium
TTCTCAGGCAATTCTTTTAGGAAAATAGAAGGAGTTTGGGGTTTGTTGTCTTCTTTGTGTTTAGAAAACGACAAAGTTAGACCGCGTTTTGCTCGAGTCATGGCCACATAAAACAAACGCCGTTCGTCTTCATTTTTTTCTTTTTTGGACTGCAAAGATTCGTAGGCCAAAAGACCTTTTGGCAATTTGATTTTCTCTTGAGAAGTGATGTTCCCCCAATGTCTATCCACACAATTTAAAATGAAAACGTGCTCGAATTCCAAACCTTTGGCCCGATGAGCTGTCATGAGTTGAACGGCCACTTCATCGCTGCTCAATTCTTTTTCTTTGATGGACAATCCATGCTCCGCCAGCAGATCCAGTAGCAATAAAAATTCCTTCAAATCCATGTTTTCACGAGTTTTGCACCAAGCTTTTGCCTGCTCAAACAAAGAAATCAAGCGATTGAGCGAACGCAAAGCGTCCTCCCTCTTCAAAGTGGCATCGTAAAATCCAGATTCTTTCATGATCAATTC
>CAYGAB010000129.1:0-3116 GCA_964347725.1 uncultured Candidatus Peribacteria bacterium
TTGAAAAAAGTGGACGAGTTTTCTAAGCAAACGGACCCGCTCGAATTTGCCAAAAAACTGACTGGATTTGTGATCGACACTTATCGTTTGAGGGTGGGGGACTACAGGGTGGTTTTTAGGTTAGATCCTCAAAATCAACAACTTGTTGTTTTGGTCGTCCTCCGAGTCCAGCACCGAAAAGAGGTTTATAAGAATTTGGAACAATAAATTGGCTCCCAATACTGGAGGCAATTAGAACTGCACTGATGTCACAATCTTATTAAAAGGCACGAAGGTAATCCTCCATCATATCCTGATACGTTGTTCGGTCTCCTTCAAGGTTCCCCTTTATGATTGTATCAGGTGTCTGTATGAGCGTTTCTCTATACTGACTCCCTTTTTCCCCAGGACTTTTATAGTAGAGTGTGTAGATTTTTGTGCCACCATCTATATCAATAGCTTTAATCTCCATAGTCCATTTTGATTGTTTGTCACAGTACTTCCACATGTATCCGTTGGGGTTCAAGGGTTCAGGACCATCCTCCATATCTGCATAAAAATCTGATGACTTTATTTTTTCAGTTTCATGTTCGCATTCTGGATCAATATCAATAAACAGAACCTGATCTTCATAGATGAGTGTGTACCTTAGAGTTGAATTTGCCAAATCAGATACATATACATCTTGAGATTCTGGTATTTTAAAGAATTTTGAGATCAAAAATGCCACAATAATTACGCCTGAAATCGTGATGATACCTATGCCTGCTAATATCCCGATTATTATCTGTTTTGTACGTTTTTTCATCTTGGACAACTATACACCTAAAAAAGTTCGAACGTCCAATTCGGCTGAATGCGGTTTTAACCCGTAAAAAACGATGGCTCCCCCGGTTGGACTCGAACCAACGACCCAGCGGTTAACAGCCGCTTGCTCTACCACTGAGCTACAGGGGAACATGGTAAACACTTAAAAAGTGCAGGTGGAGTATAGCGAAGCCAAGGCGCAGCTGCAAAGCATTTTAGTCTTTTTTCTTGAATTGGAGGGAACAAGAGTTGATGCAGTAGCGCATTCCGGTGCTGCTCGGTCCATCTGGAAAGAGGTGTCCGAGGTGGCCTCCGCATCTGGAGCACACGACTTCTGTGCGGATCATGCCGTGGCTTTCGTCGGTTTTGAGCTCGACGGATCCGTTTTGTAAGACGTCGTCAAAGCTGGGCCAGCCGGTTCCGGAGTCGAATTTGTTGGTGGATGCAAAAAGTTCATTGCCACAGCCCGCGCATTGGTAGAGGCCGCTGTCTTTGTTGTGTAAATACTCTCCAGTGAAGGGAGCTTCGGTGCCTTTTTCTCGTAAAACGCGGTGTTGTTCTGGGGTGAGGTCTTTCATGAATGAGCGGGATGAAGGATTATCTTCCAGATTTCGCGGCTGACGAGCTGTTGTTTCCTTTCAAAAAATAGGGAAGGACGTTCGTGCTTGGAAAGTGGCACGATTTCGGCATGTTTTTTGAGGATGGCCGGCAGATTGTGGAGGAAGAGTCTTTCGTGGTTTTCTCGATGGTAGGGAGCCGTGAAGACCACCGTCACAGGAGCTTCAATTTGTTTTCTCAAATTGCCAAAAAATGCATCGTAGAGCGATTCAATTTCACGGTGAACTTTTGGCCGTTCCAAAGGAGAAAGCACTTGTTTTAAGGCTGGGCCGAGCCAAGTTTCTGTGACAACGACAAAAGGCTGCTTTGGCAGTTCTTTTTTGGTGAGTTTTGTGGCGTCTGCCATGAGAAATGTTGGCGTGTCTAAGGTGCGTTCCACTTGATCTTGGAGCCAGCGCAGGTTTTCTTGGCTGTCCATCACCATTTTTTCAGAAATATCCGACCCGAAAGCCTTGAATCCCATGAGCACGGCTTCTTGGAGCACGGTTCCACTTCCACAAAAGGGGTCAAACACGACTTCGGATGTGTCTTGAGTTGCTAAATTGATCAGAATTTGAGCCAATTTTGGAGGGAACATTCCGTTGCTGGCATCTGGGCTTGGTCTTTCGTAATCCCGGTGGGAGTACCATTCGAAGTCTTGGATGGCCACGGTTTGTGCCAAGTACCAATGCTTATCCCCTTTGAAGAGTGTCAATTCCATTGCGCGTTCGCCCAGCAAGTCTTCGTGCCAAGCCTGAACGGAGGAGAGGTTTTGAAAATCTTTGTTCACGAAGCGCACATTTCCCAATTCTTTCAATTTCTTTTTGGAACCGATTAAGAGTCCTTTCAGGATTTTGTCAGATTTAGGGTGCATATTTAGGCCGAACCTAAATTTTCCCGATGCTCCATTGTGATGATTCGTAATGGCTTTGACCACCCATTCTTCAAAATTCAAAGGCATGACCGCTGGTCCTTTTTGTAGCACTTTGAGCAGTCGTACCGCTCCGCCCATTTTATTCATTGTGGCGATTGGGTCGAATTCGTCTGCTTCAAAAGCCCAGCCATCGTAGACTTCTTCTACGATTGAATTTGGGAACACGCTTAAAAGTTCAGTTTCTGCCAATCCTTTTCCGTGACCCGTTTGTTCTATGAAAATTTGTTTTGTCATTGTGGCTGTTTTGAGTGCGCTTCTGTTGTGGCACTTTTTTGAAGTGAAGCAAGAGTACCACAATCGCTCACCAATGGAAGTCATAAACCTTGATTTCGTCGATTTGGAGCCGTAAATTGGCTCTGACTCAATCTTTACCCAAATCATTCATGGCTTATTATTTGAACCGAGCTCAACTCATTGGAAATGTGACCGCAAACCCAGAAGCACGTCAAACTTCAGGAGGGCAGATGGTGGTGAATTTCAGTGTGGCGACCAACCGAAGTTGGTTGGACAAGACTGGGCAACGCCAAGAAAAAGCGGATTTTCACAACATCGTGGCGTGGGGAAAGTTGGCGGAATTGGCTCAACAATACCTTTCAAAAGGGCGAAAAGTCTTTGTGGAAGGCCGCATGGAAACTCGTGAATGGCAAGGGGAGGACGGAGTGAAGCGCTACAAATCTGAGATCATTGCGGACAACATCATTTTCTTGGACAGCAAAGGCTCTTCAGGTTCCGGTGATTCTGCTTCTTACGCTCCTGCACCTCAGACTTCACAAGCTTCCGCTTCCATGGGAGATGGAGC
>CAYGAB010000130.1:0-3107 GCA_964347725.1 uncultured Candidatus Peribacteria bacterium
GAATAATCCGTGTCGTAAGTTTCAATGAATTTGTCTTCGATTTGGTTCACATAAGCAACAAACCAATCGCTAGTGGCCACGTCATAGTAACGACTGAACCCTTTGTATTCATCCAAAAATTGAGACCAACCCATCCCGTTGGTGATCATTTTAGCGGCCTCAGCACGATTCACGGTGTTCCCCGGCAAGAAAGTGCCGTCCGGATAACCCGCAACCCAACCTTGATCAAAAGCGTAACACACGTATTTTTCGTACCATTCCCCTTGTTTTACATCTGGAAAACAGTTGTGAGTGTAGCCCGCCGTGTCTGGATCAATGCGTTGACCCGCCACCAAAATTTTGGCCAATTCCGCACGATTCACAGAGGTGTCCGGCCGAAATGTGCCATCCGAATAACCCGCCAAAGTCCCATTGTTCGCTAAATATTCAATCGCAACCACACTGTCTTCTCCATTTTCCACATCTGGGAAACGACTGCTCACCGCACTCGCACTCAAAACACTGGTGAAAACCGAAAGCAAAACCGCCGAGAAAAATAATTTTTTCATGTCAAAAAGTTAAGTGACTTCACGATAAGCAAATTCCAAACTCCACGCAAGGATTCTGGTGCGGAAAATCAGAAGGTCAAAGCTCGAGAAATCCGCTTCCAATTCCAAAAACCACCATCTGCTTGTTTAGATTTACCGACTTTAGCAACCCTAGCAACAGATGATCTTTGCGCTTGCAATCCAGCTAAAACTGAATAACTGGCACCAATGCCAAGCAATTGATTTTTTAAAACCGCAACCGAAAGATCCTCCTCACCAAGAAGCATATCAGGCGTGATCACATGAGACCTCGCACCATTCAACAACTCACAAGTCCAGCCACGATTCGCATTGTTTGGCTCCAAATGACTCAAACCAATAACCGCCTTTTCACCTCTCACTGAAAATTGATTTGGACCCTTCAAAACAAAAGATCCATCCACAAAACGAGCTTCCGCCAAAGGCGATTGCCCAGTGACCCACCCGCTTTCTCCTAAGAGTCGAATGAACTCAGCTTCATCTTCCACCGAAGGAATAGTGAGTTCTGTTTGTCCGAAACTGATCAGATCTTTATTAACATCCGCATACCAAGCAGCAATCTTGCCATTGGCCTTCAAACGGAATAGCCTCAGCAAAGCACCCGTAACATCCACTTCAAGCAACATGTCTTCAAAAGGAACATTGAACGCCTTAAAATCCAAGGCATTCGAGCCTACATTTTGCAACCCAGACACATGCATGACCGGCTTAACCAAACCTCCAATGACTCCAAAGCCAGCCCCCACGCCCACACCAAATTTTTTGTCAGGTTTAAAAATCAATCGAGGTTCCCCATCCTCAATCTCAACAGCAGCCAATTCCCCTCTCGTTTTCGCAATCAAAAAACCAGGATCCTCCTGTAACAAAGCAATCTCCTGAGGAGCAAAAGTCTTATCTTGACCAAGACGCTTTAGAACATTCAACAAAGCCCCCTTGTGTGTCGCACTTAAGCTTGCACCAAGCAAATCCTCCAAGCTGAATTTTATAAAACGCTGCAAAGGATCCTCCATGTCCACATACCCACCCCTATCTATATCCATCGACACACGCCTTGGTGTTGCCATACTTCAAAAATTAATGGCCCTTTGTATCCACTAAAATAAAAAATATGTCAAGCCTCACGAGTCCCAAAATAAACCTCCTGCAAACGAGGGTCCTTCACCACGTCCTCGGGTTTGCCTTCCATGTAGACTTTTCCTTCGACAAAAACCACCACGCGGTCCACCAGCTCGAATAAAAATTTAAGATCGTGCTCCACAATCAACAAACTACGCCCCTCTCCCGCCGCCAAAGTTTTGAGCGATTGCATCAAGACTTTTTTCATGGCGGGCGCCACTCCGGCCGTGGGCTCGTCGATCAAAAAAAGCTTTCCGCCACAAATTTCCAACCTCAAAAGTTCGAGCAAGCGCAACTGTCCGCCAGACAAAACTCCAGCGTAAGAATGCATGTGATCCTGCAGATTCACACTGCTCAAAAGTCGCCGCACTTCGGCCTCCGCTTTGTGCCGCCATTTTTTGCTGAACTCCCACCACCACGGGTAAGCGTGCACGCGTTCCAGAGCCATCAAAAGATTTTCCCTAACGCTCATTTCACGAAAAACACCCGGTGTCTGGAAACTCCGCGCCATGCCAAGTTGAGCTCTTTTTTCAGGAGCAAAATTCGTCACGTCTTCCCCGGCAAACAAAACACTGCCCGCCGTGGGCTTGGTGTAGCCAGACAAAGTGTTCAAAAAAGTGGTTTTTCCGCAGCCGTTCTGCCCAATCAGCCCCACGATTTCACCCGGCTTGATCTCCAAATTCACTCCTTGCAAAACAGGACTTTGACCCCACTGAACAAATACATTTTCTGCGCTGAGCATTAGACGGATCGGTTAGAAACTAAAGTGCGCTTCTGCAAAAACAAAAGCACAAGAATCAAAAAAACGGAATAAAAAATCGACCTGAGCGGCCCCATCACCGCCGCCGGCAAATCCAAAAATCGCAGCAGCTCTGGCAAGCCCATCACAAAAGCCGTGGCCAAAATCACCTGAGAAACCTTGGGCTGAGTCGCCAAAATCGCAATGGTGATCACCCGAACAAAATCCGCCAAACTGCCCGCCGTGTTGGGAGTGACAAACTGCTGAAACCACACAAAAACAATGGAAGAAATGCCCAAAAGTCCGCACGCCAAAACAATCGTGCCAAAAGAAAGTCGTCCAGCATTCACGCCCATGCTCAACAAAAGATGAGTGGATTCCTTCATTCCTCGCCAATGCCGACTCAACTTGGTTTTCAAAACGATCCATTCAAAAATCCAAGCCGCCACCGCAAAAGCCGCGCTCATGACCGTGATGGCAGTCAAACTTTCAAAGCCTTCCGGCCGATGGACTCCTGAAATTCCCAAAACTCCGTTCGTGACGGAAGTCCAAGAACTCATCAAAGCGATGCTCGCGAACAAAGTGGCAATCCCAAAAACGGCAAAAGAATCCCTTGGCAAACGCCGTTCCACCAAAGCACACAGCACCCCAAGCAAAAGCGCACCCAGAAGGCCAAATGCAAATGC
>CAYGAB010000131.1:0-509 GCA_964347725.1 uncultured Candidatus Peribacteria bacterium
GAGTTGGGGTCCTTGAAAAATCATGCCCGTGATGACTTGAACCAAAGAAGCTCCAGCGCGAATTTTGGCGTAAGCGTCTTCCGCAGAAAAAATTCCACCACAGCCAATGATGACTTTTTTGCCCTCGGTTTTTTGGTGAACCTTTGAAATCATGGCGTTTGACAAAGCTTCCACGGCTTTTCCGCTGAGGCCACCTTCGCCAAGTTGGTGTTGTTTCGTTAGGTTCGTGCAGATGAAGCCGTCGATCTCATGGGTCAAGGCCACTTTTAGGATTGCGTCCAAATCTGAATAGGAGAGGTCTGGTGAGAGTTTCAGAAAAAGAGGTTTTTTGGTGGAGATTGTTTTGAGCTCGTTGAGCAATCGGTCCAGTTTTTGAGGATCGGTGAAGGGTTGTCCGCCGTGGGCATTTGGGCAGCTGATGTTGATCGTGAAGTAATCGCCGATGGTGGCAAAGGCACGAAATGCTTTGGCGTAATCTTGAATGGCCGCGTTGTCGTCCACGGTTAGGG
>CAYGAB010000131.1:519-3088 GCA_964347725.1 uncultured Candidatus Peribacteria bacterium
TTGAATTTCTGGCGACTGAGCCGTTTTGAAATCGCTTCGCAGCCTCGATTTTTCAAGCCGTAATTGATCCGTAAGCTCTGTTCTTTGATCAAGCGCCAAACTCGTGGTTTTGGATTTCCCTCGCAAGGTTCACCGGTGATGGAGCCGACTTCATGAAAGCCGAGTCCGAGGACTGGCGAAAGCTGGGCTAGCTCTGCGTTTTTGTCGAATCCGGCGGCAATTCCAACGGGATTTTTGAAGTGCATTCCAAGGATTTTTTGCTCTAGGATTGGATTTTGGTAGTCGAAGAAAAATCGTGTGATGGTTCTAGTGATGATGTTGGATCCAAGAAATTTGCCCATCGTGATCATGTGATCGTGAATGGCTTCTGGATCGATCTTAAAAAATAGAGGCTTGCCGATGTTTTGGTAGAAAAAGGCGAGAAATTTATTGCGGATTTTAATGGCCAGTTCGGTGTCTTTTAAGCCGAGAACAGCAAGACCGACGAGGAAGATTTTTAGTATGTAGTGCCCGTTTGGATCTAGAAAATCCTTGGTCATGGGCGTTATTTTTCCAACCAGCAAGTGGGCCACAATTCCAACTGGTAGAGCCAGGATCAGCCAGTTTAACTTTGGGATTTTTATGCCGATTTTTGCAAAGGCTTTCGTGAGAAATGGTGACAAAAGACCCATGCCAACAAAAGTGGCCGTTAAATCAAAAATCGCGTAGCCACTGAGTTTGAATTGGCGAAGAAATTCTAGAGTGCTCATGGATTTATCTTTGGGATAGAGCGACTTTTAATCCCAAGGCTATCAGTATTGCGCCGAAGCTTTTGTTAAATAGATTTTGGAATCGGTCAAAGACCAAGCGAATTTTCTTTTGGGAGAGAAAAATGGACACCAAAGAGAACCAGAGAATGGTTTGTAGGACCATGATTCCACCCATGATTTCTCGAATGAGAAGCGGCGTTTCAGGGGAAATGACCAGGGTGAATAAACTCAAGAAAAAGAGCGTGGCTTTTGGGTTGAGAACGTTGGTCAGGAAGCCCATTTTAATGGCGGCCCAAGGAGATATTTCTTTCTGCGTGGGACTCTCTCCGATTTCAATCTTGGAAGATTTTGAGAAGGCGGATTTGAAGCCGATGTAGATCAGGTAGGCGGCTCCCAAAAATTTGATGACACTGAAGATTAGGATGGATTTTGAAATGATCAAACCCAAGCCAGCCAAACAGTAGAAGACGTGGACTGAAATTCCTGCTCCAAAACCAACGGCGGTCCAAATGCCTGTTTTTCTTGAATGAGTTAGAGCATTTTTAACGCACATGACAAAATCTGGCCCTGGACTCATGACGGCCAAAAGATGGATGAGCGCAACGGTTCCGATGAGGGGCAAATATTCCATGAGTTCAGTGTAGTGGATTTAATACCTCGAATCCAGCATGAGAATTTTCTTGTTTTCCCAGTGTTCGCCGAGGAAGGCGTGGAAGATGCGGTGGAGTTTGAGTTGCATGCTGGGGACGGTGAAGTTTTGGTAGGCGTTTTGGACTTTGGCGGCGAGGGTGTTTTGGATGGGGTCGGAAGGAGGGGAAAAGGGCAGGCGGTGCAGGGCTAAAAAGTCCAAAGAAATGCCTTCTTCCAAGAGCCAGTAGAGCAGGCCACTGTCGCCGATAAAGAAGTTCTTGCCGTCGCTTTCTTCAGCCATTTTACTGATCTTGCCCAAGCCCCCGCTCATGTTTTGTACGAAGAGTTTTCGGTCGGTTTCGGTCAAAAGGCTTTTGCTGCCATAAAAGAAACTTTCTGCTGTGTTTTTCGCGCTGACCAATAAGAAAACATTGCCTTTGACTTCGGGAATCCAGTGGCGGAGTTCGTGCACCACTTCTTTGATGTTTTTTGGATCGTTTGGACTGGAAATCGTGCCAATCGGCATGTGGAGGGGCAGGGCCATGACACCTTCGTGCTTTTGGATCTGGAGATCTTTGGGAAGATTGAGTTGGGTTTTGAGAAAGGCCAGTCCGTCGTTGAGATCGGCGTGGTGGGCAAAGGCGTGGAGGACGGGACTGTGTTTCCAGACGCGTTCTTCAAACAAAGCGGAAGTGGATTGAGGGAAGGCGTGGACCATGGGAAGGCCGTCCATGCTGGTGGTCATCCAAAGTGTGTTTCCTGCGGCGGCCGAAGTGTCTCCATCTTCTTGGAGGATTTTGGCGAGGTAGTGGAGGTAGCGTTCCAGTTCGTCTCGGAGGGCACTGGTTTTTAGTTCGGAGCCCAGAGCAGCCACGTCGGCGGCGATGCTGGCCGCGGCTTTTTTGACATTGTTCCATTCGGCGGTGTTTCTGTGGTGGGCTTCCACCGTGAGCGTGTGTTTTTCATTGTAGGCTTCTCCGTATTTTTGAAGGGTCATTCCCAGAAATCCAAAGAGAATGGAGATGCGAGCAGCGACTTCTGTCAGGACCTCGGCGCGATCTGGATTTTCCTCTTTCAAGCGTCGCAGATCTTCCAAAAAGCGGCTTTCAGACAAAGTGATTCGCCAGGCGTATTGAAGAGAATCGATCATGTTTTCAATCTGTTCGATCACGGTGTGGTCACGCAGGGGC
>CAYGAB010000132.1:0-3016 GCA_964347725.1 uncultured Candidatus Peribacteria bacterium
ATGCTGGCTCGCTTCAATTTGACCCAAGCTTCGTCAAAAAGTTCCACCCATTGGATGGTTTTTTGGATGGATTTCGAGTCATTTCCTTGCACGGCAGCGTGCAGTTTTGATCGGAGCAATTCGAGAAAATGTAAACTGAACTGACCCAAGTCACGGCCTTCTTGGTGCAAGTTTTCAATCAAGAGCAAGGCGTCTTTTGTCTTGTTGTTTTCAAGAGCGGCAAACAAGGCTTCCGCCGCTTGATGCTGAGCCAAGCCCAGTCTTTCAGTCACGGCGGCCACGGTCACGGTGCTCCCAGAAAATTGTTCCAGCAAAGAAAGTGCGTCTCGCATTCCTCCGTCCGCGTATTTTGCCAAAATTTCGAGAGCTTCCGCTTCAACACTCATTCCTTCCAGAGTCGCCACTTGATTCAGACGGTCCGTCATGGTCTTGAGGTCAATCCGCTTGAATTCGTAACGCTGGCAGCGGGACAAAATCGTTTCAGGAATCTTGTGCAGTTCTGTGGTCGCCAGAATAAAGATCACGTGTTCGGGTGGTTCCTCCAAACTTTTGAGCAAAGCATTGAAAGCCTCTTTGGTGAGCATGTGAACCTCATCAATGATGTAAACTTTGCTCTTGGCATAACTCGGCGAAAACCGAATTTTCTCTTTCAGATCACGGATTTCGTCAATTCCACGGTTGGAAGCGGCGTCTATCTCCACCAAATCCACAAGGTCGCCACGCTGATGCATTTCGCAAACCGAACAAGCATTGCAGGCCGCGCCATTTTCCTGGCGATTTTCACACTGAATGGCCTTTGCAATCAAACGAGCCGTGCTGGTTTTTCCCGTTCCACGTGGGCCGGAAAACAGATAAGCGTGCACCCATTTTTGATGTTGAAGCGCGTTCAAAAGCGTGTGAGAAATGGAGTCTTGGCCAACCAAATCTTCAAAAGTGCTGGGGCGGAATTTTCGGTAGAGCGCGAGGTTCATGGACGAATTTATGAGTTACAACTTTGCCACATCGGCTTGGGCTTCCACAAGAGCACGAATGGCTTTTTCAAAACGATCTTTGGAGTAATTTTGCGCGTGTTTCGCAATGTGATCTGCGTCGTAGGTTTTCTCATTGATCAAAAGTTGGGTGAGTCCAGACTCCATGCTTTCCACACTTTGTTCTTCAAAAAACTCGCCGGTTTTTCCTTCTTCCATGGTCTCAATCAGACCGCCTTTTCTAAAGGCCAAAACTGGTTTTCCACAAGCCATGGCTTCCAATGGCGCAATGCCAAAATCTTCTTCACCCGGAAAAATAAAAGCGCGGCAATTTTCCATGAATTCTTTCACGATTTCGTCCGACTTGAATCCTAAAAAGTCGATGTTGGCCGCCGCCATGTTTTGCAAGCGATTTTTGTCCGGCCCTTCTCCAATGATGACCAACCGTTTGCCCAATCGATTGAAAAGTTCCACGGCCAAATCGATGCGTTTGTAAGGCGTGAGCGTCGACACAATCAAAAAGAATCCCTCGTGTTTTTCATGAGCTTTAAACCTGGAAAGATCCACGGGAGGATGGATGATTTGCGAGTCACGACGGTAGTATTTTTTAATGCGTTGTTGCACGGTTTTGGAATTGGCCACGGCAATGTCCACTCGATCCGCCGCCAAAAAATCCCACTGCCGAACCTTGTGCAGCATGCGGCTGGCGAAGAGTTCTCCAATCGCGCCAAGATTTTGTTCTTTGAGGTATTGGTGGGTGTAATCCCAAGCGTAGCGCATGGGGCTGTGGTAGTAGCAAATGTGCTTGGTTTCCAGGTTGGTGATGATGCCGTGAACGTAAGCACTGGAGCTGGAAATCACCACATCGTAACCTGTAAAATCAAATTCCTCCACGGCACTGGGCATGAAAGGAAAGAAAAACTTGTGCAAACCCGGCAGCCTCGGAATTTTCTGCAACCAAGACGTGCGGATCCGCTCTTTTGGAAAAACCTTGTCCATCTTTTTTTCGTCGTACATCAAGGTGTAGACGGGCGCATCTGGATACATCTCCATCAGCGTTTTTAGGACCCGTTCGGCTCCTCCCAACCTCAACAAAAAATCATGAACCAGTGCGATCTTCATAGATCCAAAATTTACCTCAGATCAGTGCCGAAAGCCATTGAAAAATCACAATTCGTAGAGGTCTTTCAGCTTTGGCCCTGGCAGTGGAGCGCAGCCACGTCTATTCTTTTCGGATGATTTTTTATAGAGCCAGCGATTGAAGAGCCTGGAGAGATCTTGATCGCCGACGTAAAATCCTACACCTCTTTGAGTGACAAAAGATTTCAAAAAAACTTTGATCAGAGGGCTGAGCCCAATTCCAAAATGGTCTTGGCATTTGGTTTTTGCCCGCTCATAAAGATCGGGATCCAAACGAATATTGATTTGTTTCTTAGTGCTCATAAACTCGCTGTCAAAATGTACAGTAAAAAGCTAGAAAATTCGCTAGTGGTTTTTTCCGCCAACGCCAAGGATCTTCATCACCTCTCGGCCGGCTTTTCCCCAACTGAATTTTCCAAGTTGGGCCTGCCCTTTGTCTTTCAAATTTTGCACCAAAGCAGCATCGGTCAGGATTTTCCGCATGACTTGTGCGAGAGCTCCAGCCTCCATGGTGCAAAAAAACAAGGCGGCCTCACCGGCCACTTCGCGCAAAGCGGGAATGTCAGAACAAATCATGGGGCAGCCGGCTTCAAAGGCTTGCAAAACGGGAAATCCAAAGCCTTCATCCAAGGAGGGCAAGACCAAAGCCTGGGCATTTTTCATTAGAACGGCCACCGATTCTTCGGGCAAATATCCCGTCAATTCAATGCTGCTGCGAGCGGGCGAAGCCTCCCAAGCGGCATGAATTTTTTCATAACCGTGGCCAGGTTTTCCTCCCAGTAAAAGTTTCAGTTTGGGAAAGCGCGTGTGAATTTGTTCCCAAGCGGAAATCAAAGTTTCCAAGTTCTTTTTTTCTTCCAGTCGTCCCACAAACAGGAAATAAGGATTTTCTGGCGCGGTTGATTTTT
>CAYGAB010000133.1:0-3008 GCA_964347725.1 uncultured Candidatus Peribacteria bacterium
CAATTTTGGTTGGCAGAGGGATTGGTCCCATGACAATGGCGCCTGTTTTTTCGGCGGTTTCAAAAATGAGACGAGAAGCGTCGTCGATGACTTTGTGATCAAAGGCTTTTACTTTGATGCGGATTTTCTGCTTGGACATAATGTCTGAGGTGAGGGAGATAAAAAAACCGAGACGGACAGTCTCGGTTGAATGGCGCACGGAGCGCTTTTTGGTCAACTTTGAGATTGTCCCGCTTGCCCCTGGGGAGCGCTAGCGAGGCTTGATGAAAAAGCTCATCAAGTCATTTTGTGGCTTTCTTTTAATCTAAATAAGTCTGTGAGTCAAGCAAAATATGTCGACTCAATGCCCGCCCTCGACCTCGTAAGCTTTTGCGAAGCTTTGCTTTGTGTGTTCCAGTAGTTCCAGTGCGTTGAATGTGCTTGTGTTTAGGAGTCGGCTGGTGACAGGTATGCCTAAGCACAGAACGGCGAGTGCCCACACTAGAATGAAGCGTAGTAGGCGAGCTCTTGGGGACATTGTTTTCATTTTGCTGGTTTATCTATTTATTTTAACAGATTTTTGGATATTTGGCAAGTGGCCGATGGAGCTATTGAAAAGACCCCGTATTGCTACGAGGTCTTTTGCTGAGGGTGAATTTAAATCGAAATTATTCGAGGATCTTTGCAACCACTCCAGCACCAACGGTTCGTCCTCCTTCACGGATGGTGAAGCGACTTCCTTCGTCCATGGCGATTGGAGCACCGAGTTCTACCACCATATTGATGTCGTCACCAGGCATCACCATCTCGACTCCAGCAGGGAGTTCGATGGATCCGGTAACGTCCGTTGTACGGATGTAGAATTGAGGCTTGTACCCCTTGAAGAAAGGAGTGTGTCGTCCACCTTCTTCCTTAGAAAGAACGTAAACTTGAGCTTCAAACTTGCGGTGAGGTGTGATTGATCCAGGCTTAGCAATAACTTGACCACGTTCGATGTCTTCACGTTCGATTCCACGTAGCAAAATTCCTACGTTGTCTCCAGCTTGACCTCGGTCGAGCAATTTCTTGAACATTTCAACACCGGTCACGATCACTTTACGAGTGTCTCTTATCCCGATGATTTCAACTTCGTCATTGATCTTAACGATACCTTGTTCGATACGTCCTGTGGCTACGGTTCCACGTCCCTTGATGGAGAACACATCTTCAACGGCCATCAAAAGAGGCTTGTCGAGCTGACGTTCTGGAGTTGGGATGTAGGAATCGAGAGTCTTCAAAAGCTCAACGATTGGGGCTGCAGCAGGTCCAGTAGGATCTTCCACGGCCTTGAGGGCGGAACCTTTGATGAAAGGAGTGTCGTCTCCAGGGAATCCGTACTTGTCGAGAAGTTCACGAACTTCCATTTCGGAAAGCTCAGCGATTTCAGGATCAGCCATGTCCATTTTGTTCATGAACACAACGATGTAAGGAACGTTTACTTGACGAGCAAGTAGGATGTGTTCACGAGTCTGAGGCATTGGGCCATCAGCGGCGGACACCACGAGAATTGCGCCGTCCATTTGAGCGGCACCCGTGATCATGTTTTTAACGTAATCGGCATGACCTGGACAGTCCACGTGAGCGTAGTGACGTTCATCGGTTTCGTACTCTTGGTGAGACGTAGCGATGGTGATACCACGAGCTTTTTCTTCTGGGGCATTGTCGATTTGATCGTAATTGATCCCCTTGTTGTTACCTCCGAAATGGGCTGCAGCCACCATGGTGATAGCGGCAGTTAGGGTCGTTTTCCCATGATCCACGTGTCCAATGGTACCTACGTTGACATGAGGTTTTGACCGGTCGAACATGACTGTCATACCGAGTGATTAAAAGAATAAAATTTAAAACAAAGCGAGGGCATTTTAGAGGAAGAGAAGGGCTTAATCAAGAGCAAGTTTAGCCTTTCATTCCACGGTCAGCCTTGACCTTTTCAGCTATGTTGGAAGGAGCATCTGCGTAATGACTGAACTCCATCGCGTAGCTGGCGCGTCCTTGAGACATGGAACGCAAATCTGTTGCGTAACCGAACATCTCTGATAGAGGCACTTTGGCGCGAATGACCTTGGCCATTCCGCGGTCCGTGGTTTCCACGATTTGTCCGCGACGAGCTGAGATGTTTCCCATCACGTCTCCAAAGTAGTCTTCAGGGCTGATCACTTCCACGCTCATGATTGGTTCGAGAAGGACAGGGTTTGCCTTGACCGCTCCTTTTTTGAAGGCGAGAGATCCTGCCATCTTAAACGCCATTTCAGAGGAGTCCACGTCATGGTAGGACCCGTCGTAGAGTTCAATTGCAATGTCCACCATTGGGTAGCCAGCCACGACTCCACGAGACATGGCTTCTTGAATTCCTTTGTCCACAGGGTTGATGAATTCACGTGGAATTTTACCTCCCACGATTTTATTGCGGAATTCGTATCCGACACCTGCTTCTTGAGGGATGAGACGCATGAGAACGTGTCCGTACTGTCCACGACCTCCTGTTTGTTTGACGTATTTTTCTTCGGCTTCCACGGCGGCTCGGATTGTTTCTCGGTAGGCCACTTGAGGAGCACCGATGTTGGCTTCTACTTTGAATTCACGACGCATACGATCCACGATGATTTCTAGATGTAATTCTCCCATTCCAGCGATCAAAGTTTGTCCGCTTTCTTCGTCACTAGTGACGCGGAAAGTTGGGTCTTCTTCAGCTAATTTTTGAAGGGCAATTCCCATCTTTTCTTGATCGGCCTTGGTTTTTGGCTCGATGGCAATTTGAATCACCGGTTCAGGGAATTCAATGGATTCCAGTAGCACAGGGTGATTTGGGTCACAGAGGGTGTTTCCAGTGAAGGTTCCTTTGAGACCGATGGCGGCGGCAATGTCTCCGGCGATCACGGTTTTGATTTCTTCACGAGAATTGGCGTGCAATTGAACCAAACGGCCCACACGTTCTTTTTCTCCAGTGGTTGCGTTCAAAACGTAACTTCCTGCATCGAGACGTCCAGAGT
>CAYGAB010000134.1:0-3003 GCA_964347725.1 uncultured Candidatus Peribacteria bacterium
ATCTCAAAGCGGGGCAAAAGCTGCCAGTCACGGCGGAACTCCTCTTTACTCATATATAAGAAGTAATTTCAAAAACCCCGTATTGATCGGGGTTTTAACTTATGCCCGAATCAGTTTTTCAAGTTCTTGCTTTTTTTGATCGAAAAGATTTTAGGAGGCAAGCCAAATCCAAACTCCTCCACCTTGACTCCAGCTCGCTTTGCCGCAAAAAAATGACCCGCTTCATGGATCAAAATGAGCAGAGAAAAGATTAAAAAGAACGCAAGGAGAGTGAGAAACAAATGCATGGAAATGGAATGAATGGATTTAAACCGTCATGATGGCTTCTTCTTTCTTTTTAGCCATGTCGTTGATGCTAGCATTGGCCTCGTCCACCTTGTCTTGAAGTTGTTTTTCTGTTCGTTTCCTTTCGTCTTCAGCAATGTCTCCATCGTGTTCTTGACGCTTGATGGTGGTCATGGCCTCGTGACGAGCATTTCGGATTGAGATACGCGCCTCTTCTGCCATGCGTCCCAACACCTTCACCAAGTCCTTGCGTCGTTCTTCTGTCAGATTTGGGATGTTCAAAAGAATCGCCACCCCATTGTTCACTGGATTCAAATTTAAATCAGAATCTCGAATCGCTTTTTCAATGGAAGCCAACATGGCCTTGTCCCAAGGCTGAATCTGCAAAGTACGAGCATCTGGCACTCCAACACTCGCCACCGATTTCAAAGGCTGCACCACACCATAAGCCTCAACCATTAATCCTTCCACCATGGCGGCAGAAGCACGTCCAATCTGCAAAGACGCAAATTCGTCCGTGAGATGAGCAATTACTTTTGAAAAAGACGCTTGCGCTTGTGAGAGAACGGCTGACATAGAAATGGGTTAAGGATGAATCAAAGTGCCTTCGGCACCAGAGAGAATGGCTTCACGCAAAGCCCCTGGCTTCACTCCATTGAAGACTCGAACTGGCAAATTATTTTCTTTGCACAAGGTTATGGCCGTGAGATCCATGACCTCCAAACCTCTTTGCAAAACTTCAGAGTAAGTGATTTTTTCAAAACGTTGTGCGGAAGGATTTTTTTCAGGATCGCTGTCATAAACTCCATCCACCTTGGTGGCTTTCAACAAAACCTCACAATTCAATTCTAAAGCACGCAAAGCCGCAGCCGTGTCCGTGGTGAAATAAGGATTCCCAGTTCCTCCGCCACAAATCACAATGCTGCCTCGATTCAAAAGTTCTTGACCTCGGCCCGGAGTGTAAGGTTCCACAAAATAAAACTCACCGTGAGGCGCCAAGGCATGCGCCATTGCTCCCATCTCTCTCAAAGCATCTTGCAACAAACGTGCGTTCATGATGGTCGCCATCATTCCCAAAGCATCTGACGTTGGCCGGCTGAGAGGCAATTCTTTGTTGTCTCGGTAACGCCACAAATTGCCTCCGCCCAAAACCAAAGCCATTTGCAAACCAGTTTTCTGCAAAGCAATGAGATCAGAACAAAGTGCCTTCAATACAGAAGCACTCACTCCACTTTCCTGATGGTCAGAAAGAGACTCTCCCGAGAGTTTTATCATGACGCGCTGATGCATTTGTTTAGACATTGAAGAAAAAATAACCAAGTAAAATTCCAAAACCCAATCCCGCCAAAAGCAAAAGTGGACCACGAGTGTCTGGAGCAACTCGCTTGGCATTTGCCAGATCCGTCAACAAATTGGTGCTGAGGACAACCTCCTCATCTTTGTTGCGCTCCACCACTTCCAAAAAACTACGATTGGCCACCAAATGCACGAAACGATCAAAACTCACCTTCACCAAACTAGAAGCTTCCACCGTTTGCTTGGCTTGCGTTTTGAATTCCTCCACCATTGGACTCCGCTTAAAAGTCATGGTTGAACCCAATTCCTCATCGTCTGGCAAGTAAATGTCATCCATTGGCGTGCGCTAAAGTGACCTGATGTTATCACTGTTTGGATCGATTGAAAACCATTTCAGGATCACGCGCTCTCAATCTCATTTCACGCTCGGTGATCAAGCCCTGCTGAAGCAAAGAAGCCAAAGAAGAGTCCAAAGTCATCATCCCGTCCTCCTTCCCTATCTGCATCATCGAATAAATTTGGTGCGTGTTGCCTTCCTTGATGCAGTTGGCCACGGCATCATTGCGAACCAAAACCTCAAGAGCCATGACACGCCCATTGCCGTCCGCCTTGGGAACCAAACGTTGAGCCACCACTCCCACCAAAGTGGAAGAAAGTTGAGATCGAATTTGAGCCTGTTGGCCTGGAGGAAAAACGTCAATCATTCGGTCTATGGTCTGAGGAGCATCTTGAGTGTGCAAAGTAGCAAAAACCAAATGCCCAGTTTCAGCCAAAGTAATGGCCGCTGAAATCGTCTCCAAATCTCGCATTTCACCAACCAAGATAACGTCTGGATCTTGCCGCAAAGCACTTCGAATCGCATCTGGAAAAGAATGCGTGTGCGCTCCAACCTCACGTTGAGTCACCAAAGACAGCTTTGATTTGTGAACGAATTCAATGGGATCTTCCACCGTGATGATGTGGGTTCGCCGAGTGGAATTGATTTCATTGATCATGGCCGCCAAAGTCGTGGATTTACCATTCCCTGTGGGGCCAGTCACAATCACCAAACCTTTCGGCTTTTGAACAAATTCTTTGATCACTGAAGGAAGTCCAAGCCCATACATGGTCGGAATTTCTTCCGGAATGCTCCTAAAAGCCAAAGCGGGCCCATCCACTTCCCAGAAAGCATTCAACCTAAAACGTCCAATCCCAATGGAGGCATAAGAAGCGTCAACCTCCTGCAAATCCATGAAAGACTTGAACTTGTCTTCACTCAAAATCAATTTTGCAATGTCTTGAAGCATTTGAGCCGTCATGGTTTCAGCGTTTTCCATTTCGTAGAGATCTCCATTGGCCAAACGCACGATGGGGACTCGCCCCACCTTCAAATGGAGGTCAGGGGAATGACTGGTGGAGACTTGTTTGAGATAGAGATTGATG
>CAYGAB010000135.1:0-2965 GCA_964347725.1 uncultured Candidatus Peribacteria bacterium
GAAGAAAACATGGGCGCTCAACTCGTCAAAGAAGTGTCCATCAAAACCAACGACGTGGCTGGAGACGGAACCACGACTGCCACGGTTTTGGCGGCGGCTATTTTAGAAGAAGGCATGCGCAACATTGTGGCAGGGGCCAATCCTGTGCTTTTGAAGCGTGGGATGGACAAGGCTTTGGCAAAAGTGGTGATGCGTTTGCAAGAAATCTCTCGACCCGTTCAGTCCAAAGCTGAAATTGCTCAGGTTGCCACAGTTTCCGCTCAAGATGAAGAAGTTGGGCAGGTCATTGCAGAGCTTTTGGAATCGGTGGGACACGAAGGGGTGATCACCGTGGAAGAATCTCAAGTCTTTGGGATCAGCAAAGAGGTTGTGGAAGGAATGCAATTCGACAACGGATACATTTCTCCGTACATGATCACGGATCCGAGCCGAATGGAGGCGGTTTATGAAAATGTTAAAATTTTAGTGACGGATAAAAAAGTCAGCAGCATCAAGGATTTGCTCCCGATGATTGAAGAGTTGGCGCAATCTGGGAAAAAAGATCTCGTCATCATCGCTGAAGATGTGGATGGGGAAGCGCTCACCAACATCGTGGTGAACAAATTGCGAGGCATTTTCAATATTCTTGGAGTGAAGGCTCCTGGATTTGGGGATCGTCGCAAAGAAATGCTCAAAGACATTGCGGCGCTCACGGGAGCGACTCTGGTGTCTGAGGAAGTTGGAATGAAATTGGAAGACGCTCGATTGGTTCATTTGGGGGAGGCTAGGAAAGTGCTTTCCAGCAAAGACCACACGATGATTGTGGATGGAAAGGGAGATCCTCGGAATGTTGACACTCGGATTGCCGAAATCAAGGTGGCCTTGGACATGGCTAAATCTGACTTTGACAAAGAAAAATTGGCGGAACGTTTGGCCAAGTTGTCTGGTGGGGTTGGGGTGATCAAAGTGGGAGCGGCCACGGAAGTTGAAATGAAAGAGAAAAAAATGCGCATTGAAGATGCCGTGAACGCCACCAAGGCGGCGGTTCAAGGCGGAATTGTGGCGGGTGGGGGAGTTGCTTTGATGGCTTGTGCTTCTGTTTTGAATGAATTTGCCGGTGCCAATGAAGACGAGAACATTGGAATTCGTTTGATCCGGACCGTGCTTTCTATGCCACTTCGTCAGATTGCCGAAAATGCGGGTCAAAATGGAGATGTGGTTCTCAATGAAGTTTTACGTGGTGGAAAAGGGTACGATGCATTGAATGACAAGTACGTCGACATGTTTGAGGCTGGGATTGTTGACCCGCGCATTGTGGTTGAGTGTGCCTTGCAAAATTCTGTTTCTGTGGCGGGTACGGTTCTTACAACGGGGGTTGTGATCACCGATCTTCCAGATGAGAAAGGAGCTGGCGGAATGCCAGGTGGCATGGGAGGGATGGGTGGAATGGACATGATGTAAGCCTTGCCGTTTGGGCGAGTTATGAAAAAAGAAAGAGGATCTTGCTCTCAAGTTGGGTCCTCTTTTTTTCGTGCCACATCCCCTTGCAATTGCAACTAAGTTGCAATAATATGGCGACATGCAAAATTCAATTTCAGAAAAATTTAAATCGGCTGGTCTTCGAGCGACTCCCATTCGGCAGGCTTTGATGGATGTTTTGGAGCGGAGCCAAGCGCCGCTCAGCATCAAAGAGTTGAGTGTTTTATTAGGAGGTCGTGGGCTTAATCCTAACAAGACAACCTTGTATCGCCAAATCACCAGCTTGCTTGAAATTGGTTTGCTTGAGGAGTTGACTCTGCTTCCGGGGCTTCAGCATTTTGAATGGAAGCGTCAGCATCACCACCATTTTTCTTGTCGCAGCTGCGAAAGCGTCTGGGATGTTGAGAGCGATCAAATTGAACAACTTATTTATTCGCTTGAGCAAAAGCTCGCGCGGCAGGGTCACCAGGTTGATGCGCATCAATTGGAGTGGCACGGTCGTTGTGTTGCTTGTGCTTAAATAATTTTTTCCTCATGTCTTTTCTAACTCCATTGTTGCTCTCTTTGGTGGCTGGTAGTGCGACCATCCTTGGTTTGATTTTGATTTATTTTGCTCGAAATTGGGTGCAAAAATATTCCGTTCACGTGGTGAGTGTGGCGGCTGGAGTTTTGTTGGGAACCGCTTTTTTCCACCTTTTCCCTGAGGCGCAAGAGTTGGTTGGAGAAGGAGCCTACTTTTGGATTTTGATTGGTTTTGTTTGTTTCTTTGTCATTGAAGCTTTTGTTGGTTTTCATGCTTGCCGTGAAGAAGATGAATCCTCCGAAAAATCTCATGAGCATGTGCTTGGGGCTGTGGCTGGGCTTGGAATTTTTGTCCATTCGATTTTGGATGGAATTGCGATTGGAATTGGTTACGAGGTGAGTCCGGCGATAGGTTTGATCACAGCAATTGCCGTGATGGTTCATGAATTGCCTGAGGGTATTTTTACTTTTTCTCTGCTTTTGCATTCTGGGATGAAGCTTAAAAAAGCAGTTTGGTGGACTTTGGCGGTGGCTTTGGCGACTCCCCTTGGGACTTTGGTGACTTTGCTCATTGCTCCTGAAATTTCCGAACGAAATCTTGGAATTCTTTTGGCCATGGCGGGAGGATCCTTTTTGTACATTGCGGCTTCTGATTTGATTCCAGAAAGTCACAAAGCCAGGTCTTTGAGGACAGCGGCGCTGACTCTTTTGGGTCTTGTCTTTGTCTTTTTCTTGAATCGCATTGGCCACTAGCCTAGACTGTTCTTATGGTTGAACTCCTCTACGATGGATTGATGATTTTCATGGGGATTCTGGTGGAGGCGACTCCTTTCATTCTTGTGGGAGTTTTGATGTCTGCCGTTTTGCAGAGATTTGTTGGACGTGAGCGTTTGTTGAAGATTTTTCCGAAAAATGTTTTTGGAGCCTCTTTGGCAGCGGTGGGAATGGGATTTTTCTTTCCTGTTTGCGAGTGCGGGAACATTCC
>CAYGAB010000136.1:0-2854 GCA_964347725.1 uncultured Candidatus Peribacteria bacterium
CGGGAAGGATTTTGTGCCGTAAAAAGTTCCGTTTCAGGCTGAGATCGGCATTGCTTGGGTCTTCTCGGTGCGGGATTTGGTGGGCTCTTGCGTGACTTTCGATTTCGCTTCTTGGCGTGAAAAGGAGGGGTCTCAGCAGGTGGCCGGTGAGGGCTTGCATGCCGGACATTCCTTTGACTCGGGTGCCACGCAGGAGGTGGAGGAAGAAAGATTCGAGGTCGTCGTTTTGGTGGTGGGCGGTCACAATGAAGTCGGCATTCTCACGAATTCTGAGCTCTTCAAAAAAGGCGTAGCGCTCTTTTCGGCCCCAGTCTTCCAGGTTGCCTTTTTCTGGCGGCGTGAGCGTTTTTATTTCACAAGGAATGTCCCATTGCGCAAGTGTTTTTTTGACGAAGGTTGCGTCTTCCGCGGAATCACTTCTGAGGCCGTGGTCCAGATGGGCTCCAATCACTTTGATTCCAGGGTGCTGAGTTTTGAGCAGATGAGTCAAAACCATGGAATCCATTCCTCCCGAAACGGCTAGAATGAGGGTGCGAGCTGGGGGGAGTTGGAGGGTCATGTGGCGATTTTGATGAGGCTCAAAAGTCTGCACGTGCAGACTTTTCTTGCTATATGCCTTTGAATTGTAGATGATTAGGAACATTTTTACATTATTTAGATGGAAGAAGCCCCTCTCATTGACGCTGCGTTGCCTCTTGGCTTGGCAAAGCACCATGGTATAGATACGGTCACGGCACTTGTTCGTGATGATACAGTTGAGGCTCTTCGTGCGGCGATTGATGCTATCGTTGGATTCCAAAACAAAGCCTTACAGGTTCCTCCCAGACTCTTTTCGAGATATCCAGACGAGGGTTCTTTAGGCGTCGATCCAGTCGATGGTGGTGTTCACATGGTCATTTTGGAAGCGCCTATTCGTGCGGATCATGAAAGAAATATTTATGCTATTTTCCATGAAATATTGTCTGGTTTGACTCCCCAATCAGCATGGTGCCTTCCAATAGCAATTGTTACATCGAAGAGCCATTCTTATCATAATCGAAATGGAGCACTTTTGAATGGGCCAGATGAGGTGCAAGAGAGAATTTTGGGCATAGGAGTTCCAGTTTTGCGGGTTGAAACGTGTGTTTCTCAATCATTTAAAGCACTGTTCGAGCGCATCACAACTGGAAAGCCGACAGGAAATGATGCGGACTGGCATTTGCCAAAAAGAGTAGGGGTAGCGAATTCTACCGGGCTCGTAAACTCTTATGAAATAAGAGCTGCTTTTTAGTCTTTCTTCCCAACTTCTACAACCTTGTCCCAGTCGTCGTCGTCGGCGACTTTGTTGGGGATGGTGTGGCGGCAGAGGAGGCATTCGTGGAGGAGGATCCAACCTTTTTTGCCGGAGTGGGTGAGGCCGATGGGGTGCATGAGGCCCTGGCAGGTGGAGGCGCGGTCGCCGGGAGATTTTAAGTCGACGTGTTTGGAATGCAAACAGTGAGTGCAGTGGTTGCGGCAGCTGCCGGAAAGTTTGGGAACTTCGGCGCCGCAGTGTTCGCATTGAAAAGATTCGTTGATGACGGTAAAGTTCAT
Organism: uncultured Candidatus Peribacteria bacterium; assembly: GCA_964347725.1. Lineage (GTDB taxonomy): Bacteria > Patescibacteriota > Gracilibacteria > UBA1369 > 2-02-FULL-48-14 > CAYGAB01. Next base: position 1,573 of record CAYGAB010000136.1, read on the forward strand.
ATTAGAAGCATAGCTCCTCGCCACACATATGGACAATCCTTATCAAGCTCCTTCGGGAAGACTTCTTTCCACGTTCACCGTGTTTTTGGCGGTTTTGGTGCTTTTGTACTCGCTTTTTTTGTTCTTTGAGAAGTTCAGTTTGCATCGATCAATCGGTTCAATTCAAGGGGATCAAAAAAATGTGGAACAAGAGTTGGCTGGGCTTCGGAACGATCAAGTTCAGACTTTGTACACGGCGCAGGAACTCAAGGACAAAGTGGCGGATCAAAAGGTGGCTTGGTCCAAAGTGGTCAAGCAATTGCAGGACCTCACGCCGGTGACGGTGTTTTTTAGTTCTTACCATTTGTCCAAAGACGGGTCTTTGCAGTTGGGTGGATTGGGGGACAACTACGGGTCCGTGAGCGACGTGATTGCCAATTTAAAAAAATCGGAACTTTTTTCAAATGTGTTTGTGCCCACGGTGACTCTGGGGTCCACGTCGGGTGGGCAGGCTGTGGTGAGTTTTGCCGTACAAGTTAACTCCGCTTTGCAATGACATCTTCTTTTTCAAAATTGACTTCGATTTTGGCGCTTCTACTGATGATTGTGGGAGTGACTTTTGTGACTCTGCCGATGCGAGGAAAAGTTGCGGAACTCAAAATTCAAAAGGAGTCTCTTTCGGCCACGCTTCAAGGTTCACAATCGGAATTGGAGCGACTGACGGCTTTGTCTGAAGACGTGGCTCAAAGTGAATCCACGCGAAAATCTTTGACTGAGGCGGTGCCTGTGGGTCCCAATCAAGATGTTTGGATTTTGGAGTTGGAAAATCTTATGAAAGGCCAGGGCTTCACGCTGAATTCTGTGACTTTTTCTCAAACGGACGACAAGGATTTGGGCCATGTTTTGGGGGCTTCTGTGAGCGCCACGGGGGCTTATGAAAAAGTCATTTCTCTTTTGCAAAAAGTTGAAAATTCCAAACGGCTCAGTCGAGTCACTTCCATGAATTTGCAGCGCACGGATCAAGCGGCGGTGGTTTTGACACTTTCTTTGGAAGCCTACTATCAATAAGTTCTTATGACAGAAAACTGGTCGCTCCAGCAGCCGGCAGAACGGGAGGTTTCCGTGGTCTACGGAGTTTACAGTTCTTTGAGCCAGCCTTGGCACGTGAGGTTGAAGGACTTTTGGGTGGATCGATCTCGGGTTTCTGTTCAAGAAAAATCCTATTTTTTCCATTTGTTGGCGGTGATGTTGGACGCGGGAATTCCGATCATGAAAGCTTTGAAAGTTTTGTCCAAAAAAACTT
>CAYGAB010000137.1:0-2843 GCA_964347725.1 uncultured Candidatus Peribacteria bacterium
CCGAAAAGGCGCGAAAATAGCCACCCACCTCTGCTTAAACGATGTTGTGATCAACCAAGGGAATTTCGCGCGTCTAATCAGCTTAAAATCCCAAATCGACCAACGCAAGATGATCGACTTCAAGGCGGACGGCGTGATCATTGCCACTCCCACTGGATCCACGGGACATTCTCTCTCTGCGGGGGGGCCCATCATTCATCCACGAATAGACGCTTTCATTTTTACACCCATTTGCCCTTCCGAACTTTCGGTGAGACCCATCGTCATTCCCAGCAATCGTCAAATCACCATCACGGTGGCCACGGATAGACGTTTTGCTGACAACCAAATTGGCCTCACCATCGATGGACAAATTGTCATTCCCGTTGAGTACGGAGACATTGTGAAGGTTCGTCGCTCCTCAAGAAAATTGCGTTTCATTCGCAAAAAAACAGGAGGCGGCAATTATTACCGTCTCCTGCGAGACAAACTGAGTTGGGGCAAACGAGGCTAATTACTCGTCTTTGCTAGCGGCTTCCATTTGGAGCACGGGAGCTTGCAATTCATCTTTGGTAGCGGCCTCCATTTGGTTCCGAACTTTGTCGAAACGCCCTTGTAAGAAGTCACCAGAAAGGTTGTAATAAGCGGTTCCAAGAATCAAAGCAAGGGCCAAAAGTCCAAGGATGATTTTTTTATGAGACATGCGTGTGAGGTGGTGAGGAATAAGAATGAATCAACATTACAGAGCTGCTTGAGCCGCCGCAAGTCGAGCCACCGGGACTCGATAAGGGCTGCAACTCACGTAATCCAATCCCAGTTCATGGCAGAACACAACGGACCGAGGTTCTCCCCCGTGTTCTCCACAGATCCCCACTTCCAGATGAGGTTTGCTTTCTCTCCCCAATTTCACGGCCATTCGCATCAATTGGCCAACGCCCTCCTGGTCAATCGTTTCTGTTGGATTGTCCAAAAGCACGCCATTTTCTGTGTAATAAGGTAGAAAAGTTCCTGCGTCGTCACGACTCATTCCAAAGGTCATTTGAGTGAGGTCATTGGTTCCAAAAGAGAAGAAATCCGCGTGTTTGGCAATTTCATCGGCCGTGACACAGGCTCGCGGCACTTCAATCATGGTTCCAACTTTCCATTCAAAGTTCAGTTCTCCCATCGCGGAGGCAATGGCTTCAATTCGTTTGCGAATAAAACTCAGTTCATTCACGTGACCGACCAAAGGAACTTCAATTTCAACAATGGCTTTCACTCCTTCTTTTGTGACCTGTTGAGCCGCTTCAAAAATGGCATAAACCTGCATGTCGTAAATTTCAGGAGTGGTGATTCCAAGGCGGCACCCTCGGTGACCCAGCATCGGATTGAATTCATGCAAAGATTCCACAATTTTCTTCAAGGCTTCCATGCTCACCCCCATTTCTTGAGCCACGGCGGCGATTTTAGCATCGGTGTGAGGCAAAAATTCATGCAAAGGCGGATCCAAAAGACGCACCGTCACAGGAAATCCATTCATCACGCGGAAAATTCCCTTAAAATCTTCTCGCTGAATCGGCAATAGTTTGTCCAAAGCGGCGTGGCGCGATTCTTGATCTTGAGCCAAAATCATTTGACGAACGTACATGATCCGGTCTTCGTCAAAGAACATGTGCTCGGTTCGGCAGAGACCAATCCCTTCAGCGCCAAATTTCCGTGCCACTTCTGCGTCGTGAGGAGTGTCGGCGTTGGTTCTGATTTTCAGTTTACGAACGGAATCTGCCCAAGTCATGAGTTCCTCAAACTCTCCAGAAAGTTCAGGTTCAACGGTGGGGACAAGGCCAGCCATGATTTCTCCAGTGGACCCGTCCAATGTGATCACGTCGCCTTCTTTGAAGACTTCATTTCCCATGCGCAAAGTTTTGGTGGCTTCATCCACTTCTGCTGCTTTGCATCCCGCAATGCACGGTTTGCCCATTCCTCGAGCCACCACCGCCGCATGGCTCGTCATGCCACCGGTTGAGGTTAAAATTCCTTCCGAGCAGTGCATTCCATGAATGTCTTCTGGGCTAGTTTCTTTACGAACCAAAATAACTTTTTCCCCTTCTTCTTCCACCATCCGGTAGGCTTCGTCAGCAGAAAAAACAATTTTCCCACAAGCCGCACCTGGAGAGGCTGGCAATCCTTTCGCCAACACGGTTTTTGGTGCTTTCGGGTCAATGGAAGGGTGAAGCAAGGCATTCAATTGATTCGCGTCGATGCGTTTCAGGGCCGTGGCTTTGTCAATTGCGCCTTCTTTCACCATGTCCACCGCAATTTTTACGGCCGCGCGACAGGTTCGTTTTCCATTTCGAGTCTGGAGCAAAAAGAGTTCTCCGTGTTCCACCGTGAATTCAATGTCTTGCATGTCTTTGTAGTACTTTTCCAGCAGTTCTTGCAGTTCCATCAATCGATCGTAAGCCGCTGGCAAGTGCTTGGCCATTTCGGAGATTTTCTCTGGAGTTCTGATTCCAGCCACCACGTCTTCACCTTGGGCGTTTCTCAAAAATTCTCCATAAAATTCATTTTCACCCGTGGATGGATTGCGAGTGAAAGCCACGCCAGTTCCACAGTCGTCTCCCATGTTTCCAAAAACCATGGATTGAACCACCACAGCGGTTCCCATGTTGTGAGGAATTCCATTTAGATTTCGGTAGGTGATGGCTCGTTTGTTGTTCCAAGATTTAAACACAGCATCGATGGCCATTCTCAGTTGCACGGCCGGAGAGTCCGGAAACTGCATTCCCGTCTTTTCAAGAATGATCTGTTTGTACCGTGGAACAAGTGCTTTCCAGTCTTCTGCTTCCATCTGTGTGTCTTCTTCCACTCCCTTGAGACGTTTGGCC
>CAYGAB010000138.1:0-2805 GCA_964347725.1 uncultured Candidatus Peribacteria bacterium
GGAGTTAAATACTAGCTATTCAAAACTTTCATCTTTGCTGTTACAAGCCGAATTTAGAAATATTGTGAAAACCCTTCCGGGTGGTGTATATAGATGCAACTGAGAGTGTTTTTTCAACAAGACTTTGAATATTTGTACCCTTTGGAGCACGCAAAATTGGCGCTTCAAGTGAAGGCTCAGCGTGCAAAAAGCCAAGAAACCATGGAGTTTGCCATGTCTCAAGTGGAGCAACTCCTCGCGCGAGAAGCCTTGCCCATTGCCGATGTTCAAGGGCGTTTCAAGCATCTCTACAGTATTTTTCAGAAAATGCAGCGCAAAGGGCAGGAGGACTTGAATGACATTTACGATGTTTTTGCTTTGAGGGTGATTTTGAAAGACCAGATCAAGGATGGCCAAGGGCAGATCGCTCACCTTTACGGTACTTTGGGAATACTGCACGCCAATTTTTTGCCACTTCAAGATCGTTTTAAGGATTATGTGGCGGTGCCAAAGCCCAACGGTTACCGCAGCCTGCACACCACGGTTTTTGGTTTGGGTGGAGTTTTGTCGGATGAACCCATGGAGGTTCAGATTCGCACGGAATCCATGCATCGGGAGGCGGAGATTGGCATCGCGTCTCACGCCGTCTATAAACTGGGAGCTCAGCAAAAAGAGGTTTTCTCTGGGGTGAAAGCTCAAATGAATTGGTTAAAATCTTTGGCGGAGCAGGAGCCTGGTTCCATGGAGTTGGATTTGTATCCAGAAAATATTTTTGTGCTCACTCCTCGTCACGAGGTTGTTGAATTGCCTCGGGGCGCCACTCCCATTGATTTTGCCTATTCAATCCATTCTGACTTGGGCAATAAATTGGCGCACGCCAAAGCCAATGGCAAGGTGGTTCCTTTGGACTATCAGTTGAAAAATGGGCAAATGGTGGAGGTTGGAACTCGCAACAATGCCACGCCCAGTCGGTACTGGATTGGTCTTGTGAAAACGGGTTCGGCTCGGATGAAGATCAAAAACTGGTTCAATCGTCAGGACAAAGAATCCAACACGGTCTTGGGGCGAAATTTGGTCAATGAACAGTTGGCTTTGTTTGAAAAACCTTTGTTGGACGACAAATTTGCCCTTCTTAAAAATTACGCAGGAAAGACTCGAACTTTTCAGGATCGGGAGCAGCTTCTGGAATTGGTGGGCCTGGGCACCATGTCCGCTGCTCAGATGGTGAAGACTCTGCATCCAGAAATTCATGAGTCTGAATTCTCAGAACGACCCGCAAAAGAACCCCTGGAGGGTTTGGCATTGACCGAACAGGTTTTAGTCACCGGCGAGGAAAATTTACCCGTGGTCTTCAGTGCTTGTTGCAAGCCAAAATCACCCGATGCCATCATTGGTTACGTGACTCGTGGGCACAGCATTCGTATCCATCGCCAAAGCTGCCGAGAATTGGCCGGCCTAGAAGGCGAGCGTTTTGTGAGCGTGCTGTGGAAGCCGAAGATTTAAAGCAACTGCATCACAGAATCTGGCAGGTATCCTCCGAAAAATTGGGGGAGGAAGCGCCGTAAGGTTTGTTTTTCTTCGGGCTGGAGGAAGAGTTGGATTTCAGGTTTTTGGCTGGGACGTTTGAGGAATTCCAAGGCTTTTCTGTACTTGAGCGGCAAGTCGTCTGTGCCGGCGGGAGAGCAGTTTTGGCAGTAGAGGGTTTGGTTTTCGCTGTGCCATTTTGCGGTGTCTTCAAGAATGTTCTGGTGGCACTGGCTGCATTCTTTGAAGCTGGGGAGGAATCCCATCTGGTGGGCGATTTGTGTCATGCATTTTTCCCAGATGAGTGGGCTTGTCTCTTTTTGGTTGTAGTCACGCAGGGCTTGCAAGACGGAGATGAAAATTTCTTCGTGGCAGGCGTCTTCGCTCGGTAGGATTTTTTCCACAATGAAGAGCAGGCTTTGCGCTTCTAGGCTGAGGTCTAGATTTTCTTTCAAGCAAGTGAAGCTTTCTTCAATTTGGGCCGACTGCAAATAAAGATTTTTTCCACTGTTGTAGAGGGTGAATTGCCCAAGACTCAATGGGTCTAGGTGGGCTTTTCGTCTGGACGTGGGTGAGGCGGCGCCTTTGGCAATGCATTCCACTCTTTCTCCCTTGGAACTCAGGAGTTGCACCCAGAGGTCTTGGTCGTTCCAGCTTTTGCGGTTCAGCACAATGGCTTGCAGGTTTTGGTGGCGTTCCATGGGTCTGGGTGAGGGAGCTTTTAAGCGTCTAGAACCATGCTGCGTTTTAGGTAGTAGCTCAAGGCTAAGGAACTGGACAGCACGCCCAAAATCAAGCTCGCCAGCAATTCTCCTCCTAAAATCATCAGAGGGTGAAATTGTTCGTCAAAGCCAGTCACTTCACTCAAATGAGAACTTTTGATGAAAATTAGCAGCAGCAAAAAGCTCAATAAAACGGCTCCCGTGGCGTAGAAAGCGCCTTCCATTAAAAATGGGCCGCGAATCATTCCAGGTTTGGCGCCCACCAGTTGCATGATCTGTATTTCTGTTTTTCGAGTGAAAATGCTGAGGTGGATGGCATTCATGATCATTAAAATGGAGCCAATGATGAAGGTGAGCGTCACGCCGAGGATGAGTTTTTGGACAAAAGAAGTGACCTTGAGCAGGCGTGCCATGAGGCTTTGATTTTCTTCGGAGCTTTCTGTGTTGAGAATGAGTGAGGATTGCCCGGATTCTTTGAGGTGAGCTAGGACTTTTTCATGGTCGCTTGGCTTTTTTGTGAGGATTTTCAGGTTGGCGGGAAGGGGGTTCCCGATTCCATAAAGGGTGAATAGATTGGATT
>CAYGAB010000139.1:0-1523 GCA_964347725.1 uncultured Candidatus Peribacteria bacterium
GTTGTAGGCTTCGTACAATTCCAGGAGCGATTTTTGCTTTGGAAGATTTTGAGTCATTTCATGGAGCAGTTCTTTGAGTTCTTTTTTGAAAGCCGTGCGTTCTTTTTTCTCCAAATTTTGTGGCCAAGCTTGATTGAAAAAATCCAGATGAGTGCCCTTCAGCATTTCTCGAGCCTGTACGACCTCTTCCTCTTTCAAAGAATTTCCATTGATGGAAGTAAAAGTTTCCAATGCCTCTCCCTTGCTTTGCAGGAAAGATTCAATCGCTTTGCATTGTTCGCGCAATTGTTCAACAGAAATGTCTTCTCTTTTGAGCGTTTGAATCAAAGTGCTCACATCTCGCATGTAAAAATACGGGCTGCCAAATGGTTTCAAAGGATCTTTTGCCGGCAGTGCGTCCAAGAGTTTTTCAAGAAGCTGAACGCGGTCGAGATCATTCAATTGGACGAGTTCTTTTGCCATCACAAATCGTTCCGCATTTTCCTGAATGATTTCGTTGCAAAAAGAATGGAAAGTGTGAATTTTAACGTAATAAGCCGTGGGCCCAATCATTTCCATCAGGCGTTCTCGCATCGCCACGACTCCTGATTCCGTAAAAGTCAGGCAAAGAATGTTGTGAGGATCCACCTGAGTTTCTTGCAAAATTCTAGCAATCCTCAAGGCAATTATTTGTGTTTTTCCAGTTCCAGGACCCGCCAAAACCATCACAGGACCTTCAATGTGATTCACCGCTTCTTTTTGAGCAGAATTCAAAGCTTCAAAAGCTTCCTCAAATTTGAGGGCTTGGTGGTGTTTGGACTGGAGGCTCTTGGTCTGGTGACTTTGGCTCATTTGGCTTGGGGTCTTTAGCGTCGTGGAGTTTTTCTTGTATCACATTTTGAGCTTTTTCCGCCAGCGTTTGCACCGCATGTATTTGCTCTTGAGTGGCCGTTTTAATCTTGTCCTTGTTCGCTTGAAAACTCTTGTAAATTTGTGAAAATGACGCAAAAAACCATGCCAGTGAGGGCACCACATACAGGAAAGTCAAAACGGCATCCCAATTGATCTTCATAGAGAGGCAATGAGGTGTTCTTCAGCTTGGCGCAAAAGGCCACGAGCGTTTTCAAAAGTCAGACGCTCCAAAGCAGCTTCATAAGGCAACCACTCAAAATTTTGATGTTCGTGAGAGAGTTGAACTTCGTGTTCGGCAAGTGCCAAAGATTCTGCCACAAAATAAACCACTGTTTTCTTAACCCGCTCCTTATTTCCTCGATTGAATTCGTAGTACATCGAGGTGCGGAACACTTCGTCAAAAACAATGGAAGTGATTCCCGTTTCCTCCTCAAGTTCTCGTTGAGCCGTGGCTTTTTCTGAAGCATCCCTCGTTTCCACATGACCTTTTGGGAAATCCCAATGGCCACCAGGATAATGCAACAAAAGATATTCTCGTTCAGGAGAACCTTGGCGGTACAAAATAACACCGCAAGATTTTTCGAGAACGCTGCGCTTTGGGCGGCTGCTTGTGCGACGATTCGGGCCAGAAG
>CAYGAB010000139.1:1533-2774 GCA_964347725.1 uncultured Candidatus Peribacteria bacterium
AGAATTTGGATTCATTGCAACAATTTTAGCATCATTTAAGAGTTTTGTCAGGACAAAGTCAGAAAAATTTGTGAAGCTGGGTTCATGTGGAACACTTTGATTGAACTTCTTTTCCCTTCCCCTTGCCGATTTTGCGGTTATTTAGGCCTGGCGATTTGTTGGTCTTGTGAAAAAAAGTTGGGGTTTTCGCCTCACCACCGCCGTGAGTCTGAACTAAAAATTTATTCAGGATTTTATTACGAGCCGGACAGCGTTTTGGCCAAACTCATTTACGATTACAAGTATTCTCATCAGGCTAGCTTGGTTCGTATTTTAGGCCCTCCTCTGCTGCGCACCTTGGAATTGTTTCAAGATGGCCCCATTTTTCTAGTGCCCGTGCCACTGCATCCTCGGCGTGAAAGAGAAAGAGGCTACAACCAAGCCGGCCTCCTCGCCAGTTGGATTTCCAAGCGCAGTGGAATTCCTGTTTGCCCTGCTTTAAAACGCATCAAATGGACTGGGCAACAGGCTAAAATGGAGCACCAAAGTGACCGCTACTTCAACATGCAGGATGCTTTTGAAATCGTTCGCAATGTTCCAGAAGGTAGCCAAGCCATTTTGGTGGATGATATAGTGACCACTGGATCCACACTTCAAGCCTGCACTGAAGTTTTACGCCGCAGCGGCATCAAACAAGTCCGTGCCCTAACCCTCGCCGACCGTGCCTAAACCAAAGTCCAAACTCGTCCTCGGCATTGACGCTTCTCGCAGTCTGCACGCCTCTCCCACGGGGGTGGAACGCTACAGCACAGAAATCATTCGAGCCATTTTGTCCGCGAATGCGACCAGTGCTGAGCCCTTTGATATTCGTTTGTACACGCCGGCGCTGAGTCCGCATTTTCCCGCCGATTTGCAGAGGGTGATTCCCTTCCCCCGGCTGTGGACTTTGCTGCGTTTGAGCTGGGAGATGCTTTGGAACAAACCCGATGTTTTGTTTGTCCCTGCCCACGTTTTGCCTTTTTTTGCACCTCAGCGAAGTGCCGTCACCTTGCACGACATTGCTTTTGAGAAATTCCCAAAAGCTTACGGAAAATTCCAGCGGATTTACTTGCGATGGAGCAGTCGTCGCGCTTTGAAAAAAGGCTCTGCTATTTTGGTTCCCACCCAAGCCGTGAAAGACGATTTACTGCATTTTTATGAGGCCGATCCCAAGAAAATCCACGTGGTGGCACATGGGCCTTTGCCCCTGAGTTGGCCCGAAA
>CAYGAB010000140.1:0-2754 GCA_964347725.1 uncultured Candidatus Peribacteria bacterium
GCCCCAATCCGAATCCCACTGCCAATGCGTCAATGCTGGTGGCCACCGCCAAGATCCAAATGCCTTTCCAGGTCAGCTTTTCTTGATTTTCTTCCTCTCCCTTTTGGAAAGATTCGCGGATCATGTTGATGCCAATTGCTGCCAAAAGACCAAAGGCCACCCAATGATCGTAATCCTCCAAAAGTTTTTGAAAAGGCGAGCCAAAAACCGCGCCCAAGCACAGCATTCCTCCCTGAAAAATTCCGAACAAGCTCGCCATTCCAAAGGCTTTAGCCCAACCCAAACGCAAGGTGCCCTTGGCGACCGCAGCGGCAAAGGCATCCATGGCCAAAGCAAATCCTGTGACAATGATCGCAAAAATACTCATTTACCAGCGTATTGGAATTTGCCCATTCTTCTCCAAATGTACATTCGTTTGGCTAAAGTGTCGACAGCCGAAGAATCCATTGTGCGCCGAGAGTGGCGAAGGGTGAGCCGCTTTCAAAACGAGGTGCTTTTTTGGGTCGATCAAGGCTCCTTTTTTCTGTGCGTGATTTCCCCACAAGAGAAAGACCACGCCCTCTTTTTTTTCTGAAATGGCGCGGATGACGGCGTCCGTAAAAAGCTCCCAACCTTGACCTTGATGAGAACCCGCCTCCCCGGCTCTCACCGTTAGCGTGGCGTTGAGCAACAAAATTCCCTGACGAGCCCATCCCTCCAAACTCCCTTGAAATGCAGAAGGCACGCCCAGATCACTTTGGATTTCCTTTCGTATGTTTTTGAGCGACGGTGGCGCTTTGATTCCATCCTGAACAGAAAACGCCAAGCCATGCGCCTGCCCCTCTCCGTGGTAAGGGTCTTGCCCCAAAATCACCACCCGAACTTGATCGAAGTGGCACAAGTCAAAGGCATTGAAGATCTTGCCTGGAGGTGGAAATACTTTGCCCAAGGTGTACTGAGCTCTGACAAAACCGCTGAGTTTCTTGAAGTAATCCTGCTCGAATTCTTGCTGCAAGACCGGCACCCAAGATTCGTGGATTTTGACCGGCCTTGTCATTGCGCCGATCTTAGGAAGTTCCGTACGTCTTCTTCTGTTGCGCTGATTTCTGCCATGGGAACGGCATCTGTTGGATTTTCAGGAGCAGGTGCCGTGGACACCACTCCAAAGGTGATCCAATAGAAGACATCTTCCTTGGTGATTGCGAAAGAAAACCTGCAGCCTCCGCAGTCGGTATTCCCCAACACGATCCCATTGTTCAAAGTCTCAGAATTCCAGCCTTGCTCTTCTTGATCTTTTGCGGTTCCACGTTCACTCACTCCCATCATCAAAAAAGAGTCGTAGCCATCGATGGACGGAATCTGGATTTTCACTTCTTCTTCCTGACCGCCGTTGGATTCGTAAGGTGCCTCGGCCACTAGCCAATCGGAAGGCAATTCAAAACTCAGCGGAAAAATATTCAACTGAAGGTCAGCGACTTCGAGGCTAGGTTCACTCACGACAGGGACTTCCGTCACCGACGTCTCTGCGCCTGGCTCGTCCACCGAAGTGGAGCAGGCTACGAAAAAAGCAGACGCCGCTAAGATCGAAAACAGGACAGAGAATTTTTTCATGTGAATGGTGAAAGATTGGTGAGCTCAAGCTCAGCCTATCATGAATCGTGGTTGAAGCACAGGATGGATCTGGAGGAATTGATTCGATTTGAAGTGGTTTTGACTGCTTCATTCTGGGAAAAGACCCATCCATGGTCTTCATCTTCAAATCTGGCCGCTTCGACTGGAGGCTGTACATGGGTATTAAAAATAACAATTCGACCAACACCTGTTCGGTCTGAATTTGGAAGGAGATCCCATCTCTGCCCATTACCCTTATCACTCCAACCAACGGGCGATTCCTTGTCTGTTGAACCCACTTTAGCGGCTTTCTGCACATCAGCTTGCATCTCTGCATTTGGTCCTTCTGCCGAATTTGTTGCCTCCAAAACACTCTGGATATTCAACAAATACGCCCTATACTTCTCCGTCAAATCTACGGCTCTCAATAATTGTCGAGTCAAAGCAACTTGTGCCTCTGACGTAGCTGGAAACCACTCCCCTCCACCATTGCTTTCTGCGCTCATGATTTGTTGTGTTAAAGATAAGATGTAATCTTAACGCTCAAATTCCGTGTGAGTCCAGATGATTTTTTGAATGAAGGGTAGCTGGGCATGTCAACTTGATTTTTCATGCCATCTTGTTAGCATATGGTTGTATCAATATGAAAAAGAATCCAAACGGTGTTGGTGCCTAAGGAGTCTTTTTCTTTTTGTAGATAATTTTATTTTTCAATCCTGGATCGCTCAAACAAGCGTAACATTCTGACCCAAGCTGATTGTATAAAGAGGAGGCGAATTTACTGTTGCGAACGTCAGGCAGTCCTAACATTCTTCCAGCCCATCAAAAACTGACACCCTTGCGAACCAACTCTTGCATGATGCGTTGTTCGTGAAGGTATGAGGAATCGGTCTCCGGCGGCATAGGTCAGCACTAATATTCTCAAATAGGGTGAGTTCTCCCTCTAAAATCACCTACACTGTATCTGCAAAAGGGAGTGCTCTTTTATTTCTGCGTGTGCCTCAAAAGACATGGCTGCAAGAGCGTTGTAACCTTCTTGCTGAAGCCTTTCTTTCCATTCCGTTTGATTCATAAGTTTGTAGCTAACTCGATTCTTTGAATGTTGGATTTGGAGCAGGTAACGGGAATCGAACCCGTATTTCCGCCTTGGCAAGGCGGCATAAT
>CAYGAB010000141.1:0-2730 GCA_964347725.1 uncultured Candidatus Peribacteria bacterium
ATTTATTCTTGATTTGTCAGTTCAATCCCAAGCTTTATCTTTCAAGTGAGCCATGTAATATTTATAAGCCTCTTTCGTATCTTGAATAAAAAGCAAAACACCAACCTTAGCCAAAAGATAGGATTGACTATGCGTAAAAGGATATGAACCTGGAAGGATTGGAATGCCAATGATTTCTACAAGAACACCATTCAACTTACCCTTCAATTCACCCACCCTCGCATGACGTCCCGCGCCCAAAGCATCCTCCATATTCGCCAAAAGTCTTTGCAGCTTTTGAAGCATTTCAGATGGGCTCACCTCAACTTCATTTTCTCCATAAGATTCTGATGCCATAATAGTAGTGTGTCTTCCACGCGCTTCTTCCTGACGCAACAATTCATCATTCTCATCAAAACCTGAATCAACACATTCAGAAAGTTTCACAGCAAGACACAAGTTTTTCACAACATCAACAACGGGCTGCAAAAACCCATAAGAAGAACTGCCAAAAGCCAACGCCACTTTAGAGCGATTGAGCGAATCGTCCATAAAACGAAACAATTCACCCTCAAGATTGGCATCAAGCGTTATAGGATCAACAAAGTACCTTTCCACATCCTCAGAAGAACTACAGCTCAAAACGAACTCAGGCTCAATAGTACCCTTACCATATGCCAGGTGAAAATCACCTCTCAAAAAAACAAAACCAGTTCCTGAAGGAACTTGGACCAAGTGCACAGTTCCTCTCATTTTAGTGCCATTAGGAAACATCACAATGCACTCAACCTCAACCCGGCAAATATCTCCTTCCGCATTTCCTACAGGTTTGTATTCACCTAAAAAATTGAGAGAAGAAATTCGAGGTGACTCTGGCGAAGGTTTGTTGTTGAGCTTATTTACTGAAGACATCTGATCTAAGGCAAGACAATTAAACACAAGGAACATTAGCATGCCTTTCGTGTTTGTCAAGCTCAAAAGAATCCTGAGAATTTCAGCAAAACCTATACAGCACGCAAAGCTGTGGCTGTTTCTGGAAAATGTCTTTCACAAAATTTCACCCACAGATTCAAAGGAATCCTAAAGAAGTTTTGCTGCTGCAATCTCTGATTATGTAAAACTCCAAGCCCTGAATCAAAACTTTTCAGAATGTCCCAAAAAGCATTGGCCGCAGGCGTTGCTGCTCCGTGAATTACAATGTAACCTCCTCCTTCTTGCGAAAGTCCTGCAACGGTAGCTAAAAACGCCTCCTTCTCAGCCTTAACACGATCTTTTGCTTTGTCCGTGCTGTGCGAGCGCACTTTTGCAACCAGATCAAAAACCAAATCCACAGTCCCCCTTGTTGGCTCTGCAAATTGGACAGAGCGAGAAGGCCCCTCAGAAAACCGACCAAAGGCTTGAGTTACAATGGTGCTTGATGAGTCTTCTTGTGCCTGGTAACCCCTAAACACCTCTACGATCATTGCACTCAAATCAGCTCTTTCTGGGAACAATGCCTCCACTTCATTTGCCGTTTCGGATTCAGTTTCATATGGAGCTAGAGAATATCCAGCGTACCTTAAGGATACTTCTAACGCCTCTTCAGGAGTTGTCACGCCAACAAAATCGCCCATCACCCCTTTGATGAGCTCGATCAAATTGATGCGAGGCTGGTCTTCTGTCGAGTCTATTGCTGAAGGTCTCACAGGCCCATCGTCTGGAGAAAGAGCTAGAACTTGATTCACTTGCTCATGTGTGACATCAAGAAGCGCTTCCGTTTCCTTGCTCACTTCATAATGAGCAGAATCCAACGCAATACCAATAGCCCATTCCACATCTCTATCCGCTAAAATTGCTTTGTGAGCAGCAGAACCCGTCAATCGCAAGGCAATGATGGCTTCTTTCGCACCTCCCTTCCCGCCCAATTGATTGATGCCTTCTTTTACAGCACGCTCCGACAATTCTCGCAGAGCAACTCTCAGATCTTGAGGCAAGCTCAAATAGAGTCGCCTATATCTTTCAGGATCAGGAGCACTGACTCTTGGCAAAGCTTTGAAATCCTTCAGACTCAAAGGATCAATCCGTTCAGGTTCTGTCTCGCCCATAAGATCAATAAAAAGCTAGGAGAAAACATTAGCATGTATTTTCTTGGCGTCAATATCAAGCTCACGTCCTCACTCCAGCACCTCCTTGTATTCCATTTGGTACAAGTGCATCACCGTGAGGGTCAAACTCAAGATCAGGGGGCCGTAGACCACGCCTTTGATGCCGAAGAGCAAAAGGCCGCCGAGCACGGTGAGGAAAGTCAGCAAGGGATGCATTTTGCTCGTGCCGCCAATGAGCATGGCACGAAAAAAGTTGTCGGCGGAAGAAACGGCAATCAAACCCCAAAGCCCCATGAACAAAGCCCAACCGGGTTCGCCCTGAAAGTACAAAGCCAAGGTCATGGGCAACCAAATGATGGCCGCTCCCACATAAGGAATCAAAGACGTGAACGCCATGAGCGCCCCCCAAAACACCACGTTCGGAACTCCGGCGATCGCAAAGCCAAGACCTCCAATCAAACCTTGTAGAATCGAGGTGCCAAAACTTCCGACCACAATTCCATAAATGGTTTCTTTGAGCTTACCAATGATTTCATCTTCGTAATGCCCTGGAAAAGGAATGACTTTTTTGAGGTAAGCTAAAATCCGATCCCCATCTCGAAAGAAATAAAAAACACTCAAGAGTAAAACCAAAATCGCCAAAACCGTACTTCCCACGCCCTTGACC
>CAYGAB010000142.1:0-2692 GCA_964347725.1 uncultured Candidatus Peribacteria bacterium
GTAATAAAATTATGCATAAAGAATGCGTAGCACGGCGATGCATTTGACAAGTCTTAAGTTTGGTGTTATTATTTCTGTATACCCCTACATTCACCCTTTTCTGCACATGAATGCATCTGAATACAAGAACAATACTGACAATTTGACTCAAGATTTGGAAGATATGCATCTACTTGCTCGTAGAGATAATACTGAAAGCCGTCTAGGCGTTGGTCCTTACATTGGCGCTTATTGTAAGTTTATTGAAGACGTATTCACTGGTTTGAGTGATGTTTGGACTGGATCCATTTGTAGCCCGCTTAGAGAGAGATTGTATCTACATAGGACCCCAGCCACCCCAGAAGCCTGTGAAACGCCACCAGCACTCCAAGAGGTGATCGTCCGCATGAAGGCCATGGCAGCCAAGTTCAAAAACTTTGGCTTCGGCTCATTGGAAGACATGAATGCTTTCCTTGAAACTCTCCCAATCAAGGTGTCCCAAGAAACTCTTGAAGCCATCAAAGCGTTAAAGCCAAGAGAATCAGAGGAAAACAACAGCTACACCGTCTTCATGAAAATGGGCGGTAGGTTTTACCTTGGAGAAACCGCTGTATCCAGCAGGGGAGCCGATGGAAATGAAAGCCAGGGAGTGAACATTGCTGCAACGGAAAAAGGAAAGAAACTAGGGGAAGAAGAGGATTGGAAATATTCAAAAACAGGCTCCGCAGAAAACCTCTTCAAGCAACTGGACCATAAGGGGAAACTCAACTTCATCCGAGCCAACAAAGCTATGTTGCCTTTCTTGAAAAACCACAACTTGTGTGGTACACAGGTTTACTGGGAATGGCTGTCTGACCCCGCCGATTCTGACCTCGCTTTCCTTGGCTGCGCTCAGCCTGTCTCTCCCGGTGAGAAGGCTGCCGACGTTGCCCGTGAGCGCCGGGGTGTCCGTGTCTTGCGAGACGTGACAAGTGAATGTTCTTAAAGCTTGACCCTTTCTTTCTATTTTTTCCTTTTCCTTTGTTTTTAGAGACGCTAAGTTAGTCTCGTGGTTGAAGTTCACCTTGCACTGCAAAAGGCGAGGCTACCACAGGGGCCATCCAATGCCGCGGGGATGGCAAAGCCCAATGAACGTTTCGTTGAGTGACACTTAGCTCAGAAAGCTGGGCTGGAAAAAGCACACATGTGCGTGAGCAGTGCTTGCGAGCGCTTCAACTTTACCCAACTAATTCCTTCAGAACTTCATCCTGTTTTGCCATGAGTTCTTTGAGCGTTTTTTGAGTCACACCTTCTTTTTTGGCGAACATCCCTGAGAGTCCTCCAGCGGCAATGGAACCACCTTCCCACACGTCTTTCCCAGTTCCATAGACACCGTGCAAGGTTAGGGCAGCGTCTGTTGCTTGCACCAATTTTGGACTTCCTTGAAGGAGTTTCGTGAAGGCTGGGGCCATCTCGGCGAGTTCGTCGGCATTTCTGGCCAGCAATCCAGCCACTTTTCCGCCTTTCTCCAAAACAATGCCTGCTCCCGTCATGTCCAATGCCAGGCAAGCGGCTCCCACACCTCCTTCAAAAACACGCCCCTTCAAGCTGAGGTGTTCTCCGGCCAAAGTTTCTCCATTCAAAGCACCATACATTTGAGCTGCGCCACCAAAATACGGCGTAAAATTCAGTCCAAAACAGATTGCTTTGCGAGTAAAACTGGCTTCTTCTTGAGCGTCGGCGTAGACATTGCAAACCCCGTCTAAATAGGCCGCCATTCTGTCAGCGATTTCTTGTTGTCGTTCGGGAGCTAAGCCCGTTTTTTTCAGAGCCTCCACAATCGAGGGCTTGAATTCCTGAGTTTTTTTCACCACTTCCTCAAAGTTTTCTTGCTTAATCAGCGGAGCAAGTTCGTCAAACAAATCTTGCATGTCTTCCCAAAGTGCCAGGGTGACTTGGGCTCGCTCGGCAGTGCCTTCGTCGTCTGAGTCGGACAATTTTTTCAAGCGATTCAAAATTCCTTCTTGCATGTCTTGCAAAGAGGTCTCCACATTTTCTTCCGACAAAATTTCTGATTTCAAAACATCCAATTTTAGATCGGATGGAATGCCTGTGGATTCTTTGGGCTTGTCCGTCAAAGCAGAAAGATCCTCATTGATGGTTTCGTCAGAATCGTGCATGGCGATTTAGGTTAGGAGTTCAAGTAGGCGGCCGCTGTCCAGAGCTTCACGGAGTTCCATGGCGATGCGTTCGCCATAACTCATGCTGTGGCCCCAAAGGTAGCCCGTGTAAGGAGTGAAGCTGGTGCCGGGAGAGCCGGGAATACGCATGGAAACGTCAAAAATCACGAGTTCTTCACGGCCGGATTCACTGGCCACCGCGCCTTGTAAGGCAAAAGGCCCAATGATTCCGGGGTCGGCGTGTTCCTGAGTCACTTTCACAAATTTCTCGCCGATGTCGTAGATTTTTTCAATCAGCGATTCTTTGGTCGTCACGGCAAAATGTCCCGTTTCCACCATGCTGGGTTTGTAGCCAGAGGCCAACAGCGCCGTTTGAGTCACCGCGTCCAGTCTCAAAAATCCATCCAAACTGGTTTGCCTCCGAGCGTCCGTTCCCATCAGCTCCAGCTCACCGCTCAACACGGAATAAAAGAAATTGAAATTCACTTGAGCCCCCACAATGAATTCTTCAATCACGGCCTTGTCCAAGGCGGCTTGAGTGATTTGCCCAGAGG
>CAYGAB010000143.1:0-273 GCA_964347725.1 uncultured Candidatus Peribacteria bacterium
GTTTCATGGTTTTGCGCAAACCGTAGACACGGTCCTCCGCCTTTTGCTTCACGCTGCAGGTGTTGAGTACCAAAACGTCCGCCTCAGAACTCAAGTGTCCTTCCTTTTTTTGAGGAATGGCCGTGTAGCCGAGTCGTTCCAAAACGCTGGCCACACGTTCGGAATCCGAGTAGTTCATCTGACAGCCGAAGGTTTGGATGACGTATTTCATGCCTCAAAAGGATGGAATCCGAAGATACCAGAAGCGATGCTGAATGGAAACTTTTTTTGCTC
>CAYGAB010000143.1:283-2650 GCA_964347725.1 uncultured Candidatus Peribacteria bacterium
TCGGAATCCGAGTAGTTCATCTGACAGCCGTAGGTTTGAATCAAGTACTTCATAGTGCGAAAATCTTTGCCGCCACAGAATACGGAAATTGGCTGCGCAAAGCCAGATAAAGCTCTTCTTTTTGTTGCAAAAGTTCGCGCTCTTTTTGAATCAGCTTGCCCAGCTCAAGAATGTCTTTTTTGGCTTCCAAAAAATGAATGTCTCTCACGGAATTTTGTGTCATGAATTCCAGAATTTGAGCCTCAAATGCCGTCTCTTTTTCAAACTGTGGAGCGTCCCGAAATTCCGCCCGAGCCGTGAGCAAAGCGCTCCATTCTGGAGTGGCTTCTTTCGCGATCCTGAAACCCTCCAACAGGAGCGGCAAGATGTCTCGGCGCTGGTCAAAATCCTTGAGCAAAATGTTTTTTTGCTGTGCGATTCCTCCTCTTTCGTGCATCAAACGAACCCTCGCCCACATCAACCAAATGAAGGCCAGAACCAGCAGTCCGATGAGGAGCAAAATGAATTTAGACATGCTTCAGAGATTCTAAGAAAAGTTGTGCCGCACGGTCCCAAGAATAGGATTTGGCCGCCTCCGCTTGGCGACCCACCACTTTCTGGCGAAGATCCAGGTCCATGAGCGCTTCGAGTCTATCAAAAAATTCTCCTTCTCGCGAGAAAAAGAGCGCCGATTCCTGAGAAATTTCTCGATTGACTGGAATGTCTCTCACCACGGCCGGCAATCCAGCGGACATTGCTTGAAGCAAAGGAATATTGAAGCCTTCCGAATCTGAGAAATGGACAAAAGCAAAGGCAGTGGACAGAGCCTTGTCCACTTCGGTGTCACTGAGTTTTCCGAGCCTTTTCACCCCATCCATTTCCGGAATTTCTGGGTAAATGGCGGATTGATGGTGCGCCTGGCCTATCAAGTGCAGAACAAATTCAGGATGTTTTTTGCGAAAATGAGCAAAGGCTTCCACCAAGTCCGGCACTCGTTTGCGGAGATCAAAACCTCCGAGGTAGAGTAGAATTTTCTCATCGGAATTTTTACCCGCGGATTTTTTAGCCGGCACTTCCACATGACTTTCCACCGCATTGTAGATCACCTGAGCCATGTCCAAATCCAGATCTTCTCGGACCGTTTTTGAGACGGCAAAAATGCGCTCCACTCGCCGCAAAGATTCCCAGGATTTTTTGTGGTAGAGGCGCTTGAGCCAGCCTTTTAAACCTGAAGATTGATAGCGTGCATCTCGCCACAGAATGCCATCGTGCACGGTGACCGCCCGAGCGTGTTTGGACTTTTTTGGCAGCGGCGTGGGGTAAGGTGTCCATTCCCAATCCACACTTTGCGTGGCAAAAAAAGCCGGCACCTGCCAGCGCTCCCAAAACCATTTTTTGAGTGCCATTCCCGGAATCCATTTTTTAATCGGCAACACGTGCAGCCACTCTTTTGGCAATTCCTCCAGCCCGATTTTCTTGAGCGAAATCGTTTCCAGCACCACCACGCACAATTTCAGCCCACCATTTTTCACCTCAGGCCTCCGCAAAAAAGCTCGAATCAAACCCTTGGTGTGTTGACCAATTCCCGTGAACGGTTCCCTTAGATACCAGCCCTGGATAGCAATAAACATGGCACGATTCTATCACCCACCGTACGGAATGAAAGCCAATAAGTTCCTGTTGAGACTTCCCGCCCATTGCCTTCGTACAAATCCATTTTGATTCCACTGCGCGACACGTCCGTGTCAAAAGAAACCTCATTTGTTCCTCTCAAACTCTCGAAAAAATATTCTTGCTCCTGGGGCTTCACGCCAAAGACACTAAAAAAATCTTGCAAAATGTTGATGGCTTCCTCAACCTGCATTTTTCCTGAAGGCAACTCATTGCGAACCTGAAAAATTCGGAGAAAAGCTTCTGCCAATTCTTCTGGAGTCAGTCCCTCGCTTAAGACTCTCATCAAAGCAGCGGAGAACTCATCCATTGGAACTTTTTTTTGAGAGGCCATCCACTGTAAACGCAAAGTAATTGCGATGGGGAGAACTGGAGTTTCATTCTCTTCACGGATTTGGTTCATTGAGTCAGCTTGCATATGGAAAAATTTGAATGGTTTCAGAAGGTTCACTCGCTTCCATCGTGTCATAACAATGGAGCATGATTCGGCCGTCAAGATATTCAACCTCAGCTCTCAAGCTTTCATTGTTAAATTTAGACAAGAATTTTTTACGAGCCCTCTCAGTCATCCAGATACGTTTCAAGAAAAACGCTAAATCACTTGTCGAACCAACAAATTTAAGATCATAATCCCTCGTATCTACGACTTCCTCAGGGAATACTTTTTTGAATTGTTCAATGAAATTGGCTGATGTCACGGGGACTACAGCATTTTGC
>CAYGAB010000144.1:0-2573 GCA_964347725.1 uncultured Candidatus Peribacteria bacterium
TTCATGAAAGTTCGTGGCGCCATGATTTATCCTGCGACGGTTTTGGTGGCTTTGGCACTTTCGGCCATTGTTGTGGTTGTGGAGGTGATTCCGAAAATGGAGATGTTTCTTGGAGACAGCACGGCAAACATGCCTTTTTTGACCAATGTGGTTTTGTCTGGAGGACGTTTTCTGGTGAATTTTGGAGGATTTTTGGCGCTCTTGGGAGTTGTGCTTTTGATTGGAATTTCTCTTTATGTGAGCAGTCCACTTGGAAGGCGCAAGTGGGATGGATTTGTGCTGACTCTGCCGTGGATCAAAGAAATCATTCGGAAGCTCAATGTGGCGAAGTTTGTTCAAATATTGTCGCTGTTGATGGAAGCGGGAGTGCCCATTCATGAGGCCATTCGGATCAGTTCCGGGGCCATGAACAATGTGCTTTATCAGGATTTTTTGGCCTACTTAAAACAGCAAGTGGAGCAGGGTGAAAAAATTGCGGACAATCTTGCAAAAGCTCCATTTTTGTTTCCGGAAATGGTGGTTTCTATGGTGTCGGTGGGGGAAAGTTCTGGGCATTTGGGGCAGATTTCTGATAAGTTGGCGCGTCATTATGAAACGGAAGTTGAAAATGCTTTGGCTGGATTCACGACCGTTTTGGAACCTCTGGTGATTGTGCTGGTTGGCTTGGCGGTGGGAGTCTTTGCGCTGGCACTTTTGGGGCCGATTTTCTCACTTTCTAGCATCGTTGGAACATGAAACGTCAGGCTTTTACTTTGATCGAACTTTTGATTGTGATTGGCATCATTGCTACTCTCAGTGCCGTGGTGGTTTTTGATTTTAGAGGAGTGAGGCAGTCTCAAGTTTTGAATAGCACCGTGCAAGAATTGGACGCTTTGGTTCAGCAAAGTCGGGCGGAAGTGCGGGCTGGAAAATCCACTGCAGAGTGGGAATGGTTGTGTGAAGGCGTGGCTTTGGAAGTGGGGCAAGCTCCGCAAAAACTGGAAGGCCAAGTGGACTTTGAATCTGGAAAATGTCAAGAAACAAGCCGAAGCGATTATGGCCTTGGGTCTGATGCCGTGAGAATTCAGCAAATTCAAGTGGGGGAAGAAATTTTGAGTGGAACCACGGAACTTTGGTTTGTTCCACCCGATGGTTTGGCGCAAATTTGGCAGGCGGACGTTCAATTGAATGCTCAGTTGCAGGTGGTTTTGATGCTCACCGCAAATGAATCTGCAACGCGGACTTATTCTTTTGACCCAGCGTCATGAGGAAAGCTTTTACTTTGGTTGAAACTTTGATGGGAGTCACCGTGATGGCTTTGGTTTTGGTGGCGGTGGGAGCTTTGGTGATTCAAACCATGCGAGTGAATCAGCGCAACATCCACAGTTTGCAGGCCGTGTATTTGGCTCAAGAAGGAGTGGAGGCGGCACGGTTTTTGAGAGACTCCAATTGGCTGCAGAATTACGCTTGGGACCATGGTTTTGCGGAGGGGACGTTTTCTTTGAAGGGCACGTCTTGCGAGGGAGATCCGCCCTGTTTTTTGCTAAGCACCAGTGAGGCGGACGGTGAACTTGTTCTGAATGGCTTGAGTTTTTCTCGGTCTTTGGAATTTGCTTTGGTGGAAGATCATGAGGGAGTTTTGCAGGTGACGGCTAAGGTGGAATGGAATGAGCGTGGCAGTGTTCGTACGGAACAAGTTTCTACTTATTTAAGCGATTGGAAATGAAAAAACCAGCCTTTACCTTGATTGAAGTTTTGATGGCGGTGACCGTTTTCACGCTCTTCATCGGCTTTGCCATTGGGGCTTATTTGAACCTTCATCAAGCCTTGCACAAGGCGGAAGAACGCAGACATCTTTTGCTTGAAAGTGAGGTGATTTTGCATCGATTGAGTGCGGCGATCAAAGTGGATTCCGTGGATTACAATGCTTACGCTGAGGACATGGGAGCTTTGCTTGGTGGACCCATTGAGGGTTCGGTTTTGCATTTGCAAGCGGGTGGCACTTATTCTTGGGATGAGCTTGAATCGACCCTGCTTTGGACGGACGGCACGGCAGAAGAAATTTTGACCAAGGATCCTGTGAAATTGATTTTGCTGAAATTTCGTATTTTCCCCGGAATGAATCCTTATGAAGCTTCTTCTTCCGCTGACTACTATCAGCCCACGATCCAGATCAATTTGCAGTTGAGTTTGAACGAAGAAGTTTTGGACTTTCAAACCTCCACCACCAGTCGTATTTATCGTTGATTTTTTCTCCATGAATTTTCAGTCTCGACCCGCCAGTGCCCTCTTGATTTCTGTTTTTCTGACAGGAATTTTGTTGGCGCTTGTGCTTTCTGTGAGCTACACGGTGCTCCAGGATTTGAAAGTGATGCGAACGGTGCGCGCCGGCATCAAGGCGGAGTACGCGGCCGAAGGCGCCAATGAACTTTCGCTCATGTCGATCACGGAAAATTTGCCCGGTTACGAACCGGAGTGGTCGGACTTGTCTTTTCAAAGTTTGGCTGCGGCGAGTTCTTCGGTCACGGCGCGAGGGGCCGATTTGCCTTGTTCCTCTGAAAGTTCCACGGGGTGGAGGGCTTTGAGTTTGAATG
>CAYGAB010000145.1:0-2561 GCA_964347725.1 uncultured Candidatus Peribacteria bacterium
CACACAGACAGCATCATGATTGCGAGCGTCTACGCAGAAAAAGAACAGATCAGCTTATTCTCAATTCCTCGAGATTTGTACGTGGAGCAGCGCCGGATCAACGAATACTACACCTACGAAGGTTTGGATGAATTCTACCGCATCATTGAAAAAGCGACAGGAATCCACGTGGATCATTACATCCAAATTGACCTGAAAGGGTTCGAAGAAGTGATCGACATTTTAGGAGGGGTGGACGTCGTGGTGGAAAAAGATCTTTACGATGGGCTTTATCCCGATGGAAAAAAAGGATACAAGGCTTTCTCCATCAAAAAAGGCGAGCACCATTTGAATGGAACCGATGCCTTGAAATACGCTCGCAGTCGTGAGTCCACCTCTGATTTTGACCGAGCCAAGCGCCAGCAGCAGATTTTAGATTCCTTGAGGAAAAGCGTGCAGTCCAAGGCGGAAAATCTAGAAATCGCAGAGATGGTTGGGATTTTCAGAACCTTGGTGACCTACACAAAAACAGACATGAGTCTTTTCTTCATTGTGAGCTCCTACTACGATTACAAGAATTATGCGGTCAAAAAAGATTTGGTTTTCAGCACTGGAAATTACCTTCAATCCATGATCAATGAAAATGGAGCCTACATGCTGTGGCCACTCACGGGAAATTTTGACGAAATGAAACAAGTGGTTGCGGATTTTGTTAAAGGAACTCAATCCCTGCCGACGCCATGATCAACACCCACACTTTTATCGTCGTGGACACGGAAACCACTGGCCTGGAGCCCAAACTCGACCACCTCATTGAATTGGCGGCCGTGAAGGTTCAAAATGGCAAAATCGTGGACACCTGGGACAGTCTTTTGAACCCTGGGGTTTTCATTCCTCACGACTCCACTCACATCACAGGAATAACAACGGACATGCTCCAAGCTTCTCCGCGTTTCAAAGACGTGATGGATGATTTCTTGAATTTCATTGGCGAGCAATCTGTTTTTGTGGCGCACAACCTTGAATTCGATTGGAATTTTGTGAACCAGCACCTCAGAAGAAATGAACGTGGCGATCTCACGAATGCATCGCTCTGCACTTTCAAATTGGCAAAAAAACTCTTTCCAGAAATTCCGCGATTTGGTTTGGGAGCTTTGTGCAAGCAGTTTTCCATTGAATTGCCAGAGGCTCATCGCGCCGTTCACGATGCCACCGCCACGGCCGAACTCTTGCTCAAATTCCTGAAAACCTTGGAACAAAAAGGAGTCACAAAATTGTCAGAAATTCCCGGGATCCAAAATGTCAAAGCCGCCGGGAATCCAGGATCCATCCAGCAGGGGAGTCTATTTTAATTGGTTGCGGGGGTAGGATTCGAACCTACGACCTCCGGGTTATGAGCCCGACGAGCTGCCACTGCTCTACCCCGCAGCGAGAGTTTATGCGAAATCAACCTTGAATGCAAGAAAAGAACTTGCTTTAATGGGGCCTACTTTACATAAAGTTTTCTCGTGAGAAGATATTCTGATTTAGAAATCGAAAATAAGCGATTTGGCCGTCAAGCAGGAGACCCAGACGTGTGCATCACCCTGCTGCACGACGGAACCTTGGATGCCTTTTCTACAGGAGAAATTAGATTGATTGAGCGTTGTCTCCATGAAGAGGATGAGGGTGAGTTGGAAAGGTATCTCAATTTGGAGAGGGACCTTCTGAGTCGTGAATTAGCCGAAACGCTTACGGAGGAACTGTTGAGTCAAGCGTCGTCCCGTGGATTTTCTGATTTTGGAGTCGAAATTGCATCCGATCCACGTCCGCGTGGTATTTTTGATCCAAATCGTGTGCGATGGGAGATGGCACTGAGGCAAGTATTTGAACAGGAACGTTTGAGGAAAGATAGGGATTTACGGCGTTTCCTAGCTCGTCAGAAATTGATTCATGAACGGAATGTGAAAGATTTAATCCATCACGCTTCACGTGCGAGTTTTATTGTTGACCAACACACGATGGGGCCGAAAAATCCAAATGTGGAACACATCCGTGCAGTGGCACGCAATCAAAATATTGTGCCCATGGACGACGGGTCACCCATTTTGATTGCGGCCAATATTTACCCAGGACTCATGGGAGCCTATTGTGACGCTTATGATCATGGACTTGTTCAAAGAGTTGGCTCTGATTTCTTGAGCGAAACGAATGAATCGGCTCATGAGCGTCCAAACATTGTCATTGTGGATTCAGAAACTCATTCGGCTCTTCTAAATGTCTACGGTCAAAAAGGTTGGGATCACGGAGCTAACGTGACGTATAGAGTAGGGAGTTTACATGGGCAGATTTTGACGACCACATGGGAACTCTTGCTGACGAAACCTGGGATTATTTTTGAAGACAATAAAGCTCACAAGGGGCAGTGGAATTCTTCACGAAGAGCTGTGACTCCCAAGTGGAATGTCATTAGTGGAGAATGCCAAGTTCGCGCCTCTGTCATTTTAGACCATTTCCAAAGACTAGCCGCCTAAAAATTGAAATGGTAGCTGGAAGCGGACTTGAACCGCTGACCCCGGGCTTATGAGTCCCGTGCTCTAACC
>CAYGAB010000146.1:0-2525 GCA_964347725.1 uncultured Candidatus Peribacteria bacterium
GTGTACAAGAGCAAATCCTGCCGACGAGCCCCCACAATGAATTCAATTTTACACCCATCTTTGGACGCTTCTTTCGCCAAAAAATAAAGTGGCGCCGCTCCGTAACCTCCGCCCAAAAGTGCCAAATGCTGCCCGGGCTTCCACTCAAAAGTCGTGCCAAAAGGCCCGCGAATTCCAACTCGATCGCCTTCCTTCAATTCGTGCATGGCCTTGGAAAAAGGACCCACCGCCGCAATCGTGAGCGTGAGTTCCGTTCCGTCATCCGTGGCCACCGAAATGGGTTTTTCATCCAAACGAGGAATCCACACGTTCACAAATTGCCCAGGCTTAGCACCCACGCTGTGGTCGAGCACAAAAGTTTTAACCATCTCGTTTTCCACGATGATTTTTTTGATCCGAACCGATTTGGGAATGGTGTTTAAAATGCGCATTAGATTTGATGAACTTTACCGATTAAATCCTGAATTTTTTCAACGCCATTGGCTTCGCACCACTCTCTCATTTCTTCCACGATGAGGGCAAAAACTTCTTGTCCACGGTAGTACACCGCCGAACCCACTCCAACCAAAGTCGCGCCCGCCATCATCATTTCAATGGCATCTCGGCCCGTGGTCACTCCACCCGTGCCAATGATCGGACATTTGAAAGCCTTGTAAATGTCATGAACGTGTTTGACCGCCAAAGGTTTGATCGCTGGCCCGCTGAGTCCCCCAACTCGATTCGCCAAAATCGGCTGAGCCGTTTCTATATCAATGACCATGCCCGGACCATAAGTGTTGATCGCCGTGACTCCATCGGCTCCCGCTTTGAGAACGCTGTCCGCAATGCTCGTGATGCTTTCTACATTGGGAGACAATTTCACGGTGATGGGAATGTGCCCCACTCCAGCTTCACGCAAAACCGCCTTCACTTTTTGAGTGACTTCTGATGACTTGCTGATACTGCAAGCCATGGGCTTTCCTAGTTCGTCTTCCACATTGGGACAAGAAATGTTGATTTCAACGATGTCCGGTTTCAAAGGAGCAATGGCTTTTGCCACCGCCACGTAATCGTCCATGGAACCTCCCACAATATTCAAGATAAAAGGCGCCTTGCATTTTGCCCGGTAGCGAGCCAATTCCTCCGCCGCTTTTTCAGGACCGGCGTCTGGAATCCCCACCGCATTGAGCATCCAATGTTCCGTGCCGATCATGGTCGGATTTGGATGGCCCTTGTGTTCGTAAGGCCAAACCGATTTGCTGGTCACTCCCCCTGCCCCATTTCTCACCACTTGAGCCATGGAATCTCCCGTCACTCCCAAAACACCCGAGGCCAAAACCAAAGGATTCTCGAAGCGAACACCACAGAATTCGACGGAAAGATCTACCATGAGAAAGGGATTATCCAGCCAATCCAAACACATTGGTTTCAAAAAAACAAGATTTACTTTTGCATGAAATACTCTATAAGAATAAATGAGCTTTAAATTCCCACTTCATGCTTGAATCCGAGCTGATCCAGAAACTCAATGCAGTACGCAAAGGGCGTGACCTCAAAGCCATGGACCTTTTGAGCATCGAAGATTTGTCGATAGATGAGATCGAAATGATCATGGATTTGGCAGAAGTGATGCAGGATTTCCTGCAAGGTGACATGAAAAAAATCCCTCTGATGCGAGGGAAATCTCAGATCAATTTTTTCATGGAAAACTCAACCAGAACTCGCCTTTCTTTTGAACTGGCTGGAAAAAACCTCAGTGCAGACACCGTGAACATAAGTGGATCTTCTTCTTCCATGAGCAAAGGAGAAACTTTATTGGACACCGCCGTGACTCTCGACCAACTCAAGCCGGATGTCATTGTGATGAGAACAGACGCCTCTGGAGGCACTCAATTTTTTGCAAAAAATGTACAAGCTCCAGTGATCAACGCCGGAGATGGCCGAAACGAGCATCCAACCCAAGCTCTCTTGGACCTATTCACCATGCGACGTTTGCTAGATAAAAATTTATCAGGCAAAAAAATGGTGGTGGTTGGAGACGTGGTCCACAGCCGAGTGTTTGGCTCCCTGATGCGCATTGCAAAAATGTTCAACATTCAAGTCACCGTGGCAGCACCTCACACTTTGGTACGTCCAAACATGGAAGCTTGGGGAGTGAAGCACGAACCCAACATTGAAAAAGCCTTGGAAGGAGCAGAAATCGTCTATGTGTTACGGCTTCAAACGGAGCGAGCCGCCGCGGCCTTTGTCCCAACCTTAAGAGAATACTCAAAAACTTATGTGATCAATTCCAAACGCATGAAACTCGCCCATCCAAAAGCAATCGTCATGCACGCGGGCCCCGTGATTCGAGAACTAGACATCCACACCAATGTTTTGGAGACAGACGTCTCAGTGGTGTCAGATCAAGTTTTCAGTGGCTACTGCGTGAGGGCCGTTTTGCTCTGGCTTTTCAGTGAAAAACGTTCCAAAAAAACCGTGGAAAAAAGACTTTTTAAACCATAAAAATGAACACAATCCTCATCACCAACGGCAGAGTGGTGGAT
>CAYGAB010000147.1:0-2523 GCA_964347725.1 uncultured Candidatus Peribacteria bacterium
AGGTGCTGCGAACCGCTCGCTTGCTTTCAGCGATCATCACTCCGCTGCCAAAACTTCCAAAAGGATCTTTGATGATGACGGGCGCTCCACCCACCATGTCTATGGCGCGGTCTAAAATTTCATAGGAATCAATGACCACTGTTTTTAAGGTTGGGATTCCTAGAGCGTGGAGAATCTGCATGGTCCTGAGCTTGTTCTTTGCCTTGGCAATGCTGCTGGCGTGATTGAGCACAGGAACCCCCATCAATTCAAACTGCTCGACGAGAGCCAATCGCAATTCCACATGATTCAAAAAAGAGGCTCGAGGAATGAGCACGTCCAGTTTTGGGAATCGTTTTCCTTTAAGAAAAACCCGTTCACCTTTCTGGTCGTACACCAACTGGCAGTGCATGGACCGAAAGACACGGGCCTTGTGCCCCTTTGCCTGAGCTGCCTGTTTGAGACGTCGCTCTTCTTTGGCAATGGGGCCTCCTAACGCTCGAAATGATAGAATTCCAATGTCCATATAAGCTGACGACTCAAGAATGAGCGCAGCTTAATGGGAATGGAAGAAAAGGGAAAGAGGAATTATGATAATTATCCTCTAAGCCATTCTAGAAGTCGAGCGACCCGGCCCTTATTTACCTCCCGTGGAAGGGCAACTTCTTGAGGGGCTGATTCTTCTAAGGCTAGATCCACAGTCTGCTCTAATTCCTCCGTTGGTGCATCTTGCCAAGTCAAGCCAATATCTCTGGCGTCTGCAGATAGTTTTTCACCGAAACATTCAAGATCTGACATACAATTGATGTTAAATTTTTGAAATAATTAATTTCTCTCACCCGACCAAGTGAGAATGCTTCCTTTCTTTGCTGGAAAGAAAGAGAGGACTCCGACTTTGTCGAAACAATAAGTTTTGAGATGTCAAGGTGCACAATGGCTAAACGATAATTATCTAATGTAAAAATAAAAAGATGTCAAGGGTCTAAAGCGGACTTTTTTATTGGCTGAAATGAAGGTGCCGAACAAGAGTTGGTTTGCCCAAAACAAGAAGTGCGCTACAATACGAAAGATGAAACTCAATAAGATTATTTTATCGTTCTGCTTGAGCTCCGCCATGATTTTGGGCGGATGTAGCTCCAGTGGATCTGAAACGGTCACTGGCCCTGCGGATGATTTGACCAAATTTTTTGAGTACAGCACGGCCGAATTCGCCATTCAAGTGCCCAACGAATGGGAGACCGTGAACGCTTTTACGTCTGAATATCCTGAGTCTGTGCGTGTTGCTTTTAGAGACAATTTGAAAGATGGAGACTTCACGGCAAATGTAGTTGTAACAAGAGAAAACAATGGGAAAAGCCTCACCAGCATGGATTTCGCCCAAAAAACTCTTGGAATTCATGGAGAGACGCTTATCAGCTACCGACTGATCAGCCAGGAAAATCTTGAACTTGGCATGAATGGTGGAGCCAGTGCTACGGTTTTGAACACTTTTGAAGGGAAAAAGGAAGCTGACGCCGCCACTCTGAATTTTCAGCAAGTCTATTTGACGAAAGGAGAACAAGCCTGGACGGTCACGGCAAGTTACCTGCCAAATGAAGACGAATTCACGGTGGCTCGCATGGAAACCATGCTCAAATCTTTCCGCTTAAAATAAGTTTATGTTTGTTTGGAATGTGGATCCCGTCTTGCTGCAACTCGGTTCGCTGGAGATTCGTTATTATGGGGTGCTTTTTGCGAGCAGCTTGATGTTGGCTTATTTTTTGGCTCGACGACTCTGCCAAATTCGCGGTTTGTCCTTAGAGAAACTCGACCAGCTGGTGCTTTACGTGGTGATTGGATTGATCCTTGGTGCTCGGTTTGGGCACATTGTGTTTTATGAATTGGACTATTATTTGGCTCACCCACTGCAAATTTTGAAGGTTTGGGAAGGTGGTTTGGCCAGTCATGGCGCCACCATTGGAACTTTATCGGCCTATTTGCTGTTCATGTGGCAAGAGAATCGCGGCAAAACAAAAGATCAGCGACTCGGTTTTTTTGCCTTTGCGGATGTTTTGGTGGTGGTGGCTGGATTCCCCGTGAGCATGGTTCGCTTGGGCAATTTTTTCAACAGTGAATTGATTGGCCGTGCCACGGATCTACCGTGGGCCGTTGTTTTTGAAAGAATGGATCAAGTGCCTCGTCATCCGTCTCAGCTTTATGAGTTTTTGATGGGTCTGGTTTTGCTTGGGGTGATGATTTTGAGCTGGAGAAAATGGAATAAGAAAGTGGCGCCTGGCTTTTTCTTTGGACTTTTTTTCACTCTCTATTTTGCGATGCGATTCACGGTGGAGTTTTTCAAAGAGTTCCCACTGCACGAAAGTTTTTTCAATCTGACAACGGGACAAATGCTCAGCCTCCCCTTCTTTGTGCTTGGAATTGTGGTTTTGAAAAAAGCTTGGAAAAATCCAAGCTCTGGTGCCTAGGGTGGGACTCGAACCCACACGTCCTTGCGGACACAAGATTTTAAGTCTCGCGTGTATACCATTTCACCACCCAGGCTGGAGG
>CAYGAB010000148.1:0-2504 GCA_964347725.1 uncultured Candidatus Peribacteria bacterium
TTTCTTTCTTGTAAAAGACCGACGAGCAGCCCATTTACATTCTTGCCTTGGGCGTGGAGTTCGTTCAACTGGAGAATAATTCCTTGAGATAATTCAAAGTTCAAAGTCTGCGGTCGCAGACTTTTCCCCAGATTACGCTCGTCCCTTACCAAGGTTTCTAATGCTGGCTGAGATAGAAGCTTTACCTTTTCAGCCAGCTCACTTTCATTGTCCACCGTGGCAACAGAAACCACCCGGGCCAATTTATTCAAACTCACCTCGCCTTCCACCAATAAACTTTTCAAGGCCGGTTTGTCTTCGAAACGTCTCTCCAAATTCAAAGCTAGGCGTACTTGCTCCTGACTGAGCCCTGCCAACTTGGCGGCAAATTCAAAAATGGACTGGTAGCCGTGCTTGGCAAAAAGCTTGCGCCGATTCACTTCAGGCAAGAGCCCAATGAATTTTTGTCTCCACAGGCGAGCCTGCGCTCCGTATTGTTTACACAGTTGGTAGAGTTTTTCGTCGGTCATTTGAATCTGTAAAATACAAACATAGGGTAGTATATACTCACCTATTGAGCAAGCATTTTACGTGGCATTTTTTCAAAATGTTTTGTGGATCAATTCAAGCCGAAGTTTTTCCAAAAACAGACCTAACCTGACCATGGATTTTTCCTACTATACCTTTTTGTTCGGCTTTTTTCTCTCTTGAGAATTCAAGTTCAGCGTTGAACAACTTGAGAAGAGCGTCAAGACCCTCTCTTACGGCGTGCCACTCATCGGTACCCTCTGTTTTGATTTGCACAAAAGCCAAAAGATACTTGTACCAGCTTGCTCTTTCGCTTGCCCCCCTGGTCATATGGCTCAGCCACATTAAGGCTCGGTTCTTTTTTAGTCTTTCTTGTCCAGTGCAATAGGCCATCTCAAAAATTTTTGAGATTGGGCCTGGGTGGCCTAGTATTCCCCCCGTGTATGGCTTACCTTGAAAAGATACCTCTTGGCCTAAAAACTGAATAGCATCTTCTCCATCCAGCTTTGGTAGAGGATTCACGCCAGCCCTGTTAAGTGCTCCCACAAAGGCTTGAACATCTATTGACACTCCTGGCTTTTCTTTGGATGAGCTGCTCAGCTTATTCATAATCTAACTAAGAAGGAATAAGAAGGAAATTGATCAGGCTAAAATCAGGATTTTAGCCGTTTTTGTTTTTTTGTCAATGCAAGCTCCCCTTTTAGCCGACTGAGGAATTCGCTAGAATGGGCGAGCTTTTCTTTCTTAACTATGCTCACCGCTGCACACATTCGCCGTCTCTATCTGGATTTTTTCTCCAAGAAACACGGACATGCCGAAATTTTGGGTTCTAGCTTGATTCCAGAAAATGACCCGACGGTTTTGTTCACCACGGCGGGAATGCATCCGCTGGTGCCTTACCTCATGGGTGAAAAACATCCCGAAGGAACCCGGCTTACGGACGTGCAAAAATGCGTGCGAACGGGCGACATTGATGAAGTGGGCGACCCTACTCACCTGACTTTCTTCGAAATGCTGGGGAACTGGTCACTGGGTGATTATTTTAAAGAAGGCGCCATTAAGATGTCTTTTGAATTTTTGACCAGCCCGCAGAAAGACGGAGGGCTAGAAATCGACATTAAGAACTTGGCCGTTACGTGTTTTGAAGGAGACGAAAATGCTCCCCGAGACGAAGAAGCAGCTGGCATTTGGCGCGGTCTGGGAATTCCCGACACACGCATTGCCTTCCTCCCAAAGGGCGACAACTGGTGGGGGCCAGCTGGCCTCACGGGACCCTGCGGACCGGACACCGAAATGTTCTACTGGACCGGAGAGGGGGATGCGCCCGAAGTTTACGATCCTTCGAATAAAAAGTGGGTTGAGATTTGGAATGATGTGTTCATGCAGTACAACAAAAATGAAGATGGCTCTTACACCCCGCTCGCGCAACAAAATGTGGATACAGGAATGGGACTTGAACGAACTACTTTCATCATGCAGGGTAAAAAGAGCCCTTACGACACCGAACTCTTTGCCGATGTGATGCACCGCATCCGCACCCTTTCTGTGGACGATACTAATGTGGTGAGCGAACGTATTGTGGCCGATCACCTCCGCACCGCGACTTTTATTTTAGGTGACGAACGTGGGGTGACTCCTTCCAACAACGATCAAGGTTATGTGCTGCGCCGTTTGATTCGACGCGCGATTCGTCATGGACGCAAACTTGGCATCAAGGGTTCTTTCACGGCTGAACTTGCCCGCATGTATATTGGAAATTATGGTGAGGTTTATAAAGAATTGGTTAAGAATGAAAAACGCATTATTGAGAGCTTGAATAAGGAAGAAGAACAATTTCAGGAAGCGCTCAACAATGGAGAACAAGAAATTCAAAAGGACGTGGAACGTGTGAAAGAAGCGCTGAATATTTTGAGCAAAGAAAGCAAAGTGGCTTGGCTGGAAATGGCGCTCAGCGCGCTGTCTCAAACCATTGGAAACAAAGAAGAACTCGCCGTACT
>CAYGAB010000149.1:0-2485 GCA_964347725.1 uncultured Candidatus Peribacteria bacterium
GGCCAAATGCAAATGCCGCCCAAGCATTCCAGCCCGCCGCTTGAGTCAGAGCCACCGTGTACATGGAAACCGAATACGCCACCGGGAACATGAACAAATATTTGCCGGCCAAAGTCGTGGCCATGTGCAAAGCGACGGCCGCAATGCTGACCAAGAAAAAATAGCTGAGAATGGTGAGAAGAAAACCCATTTAAGAAAGTCGCGTTTTTATGGATAAAAGTCCATCCGGCCTCAACAACAACAAAATGGCCGCAATGCCAAACACCAAGACTCCACGCCAAGTCTCACTGCCCCAAGAAGCCGCCGTGAGCAAACTCGGCAGCACGCTCAACAGCAGAGCCGCCACAACCACACCCCGAATGTCCTTAGCCCCACCCACCAAAAAAGCCAGAAACGCTGCAACAATGGTATGGTGAGAATAACTTGGAGTGACCGCTTGATTCATTCCGGCAAAAATTCCCATGAGCCCCACAAGAGAAATCGCCACCCAAAAAGCACCCGCCTGCAGAACTTTTTCTCCAACGCCCAACTGAGCAATGGCCGCCGAATGCTGTTTCAAAGCCCTCAAGGATCGCCCGAGTGGCGTTTTTAAAAAAACAAAAGCCCCAAGCACCGCCAAGGCAAAAGTCACGCCCACCGTCCAAACTCCCGTGATCGGCAAACTAAAAGGCCCAACCTTGAGCGTGGGCAAAACACCTTCCACCAAAAAACGCCCTTGTGCGCCGTAGATCAAAGAAATTCCTTCCTGAACAATGAACCAAAGACTCACACTCGCAATCAAAGCCATCAAATCCAAACCCTTGGCCACAAAAGGCCTAAGCAAAGCCAAGTTGAGCGCCGCAAAAATCGCCAGCACCAACGCAGCCACCAAAAAAGCCACCCAGCCCTGACCAAAAACCTGCATGCCACTGTAATAAGCGTAACCCCCCACCAAAAAAGCGGCGCCCAGCCCCATGTTCACCGTGCGAGTCACACTGTGAATGAGAAGAAAAGCCACCGCAATCAAGGAAACCTGCATGGCTTCCATCAAACTGTTCAAAGCAATTTGGAGGAAGTAAACCATGCAGGGCTGAAAAAGATTATTGTAGAGTCCAGACTCCGTCCACGACCTTGTAAACGGCGGTTCCAATGCCTTGAACAAAGGTATTGGAATCAAAACGAATGGATCCAATGTAACCGGAGAAACTGCCGGTTTGAAGTTCATTTAAAACATTTGCATAAGTGTGCTTTCCGTCAAAAATGGCCTTCGCCAGAGTGGTCAAAGCGTCGTAAGTGGAAGCCGTGTAGTAGGCTCCAAGATCGTCCAAAGTAGCTCCAGGATTGGCCGCCAAAACCGCGTCGGACATGGCCTTGAATTCAGGAGTGTTGACCTTTGGAGTGTCCACCGCCACCATTCCTTCCATCATTTCAGGAGCAAGAGCAATGTAGTCCTCGTCCATCACGGGGAAAGTACCAATTTTGGCCACTTTCCAATCAGAAAGTTCCGCCAATTGTTTGAGCATGCTTTCTGAAGTCACTCCCACATTCGTATTGAAGAACACAATTTCAGGATTGGCTTCTTTGATTTTCTGAAGCGCATTGCGGAAATCCGTGGCTCCTTTGTCTACCGTTTCATCCGCCACCACTTCCACCGTGGAGTAAGACTGCAAAGCTTGCCAAACATTGTCGTGGAAAGCCATGTTGTAGTCGTTTTGCTCGTTCAAAAAGGCAACTTTAGTGTACTTGGACATTTCAAGCGCAATGCCATCGGCCACCCCAGAATCGCTGTAAGAAAGCGACATGAAATTTGGACTCACCCCATTCAATTCAGGGCTGGAAGACAAAGAGGAAAGCGCGAGCACTTCCTTCTCAAGCAACAAAGGCGCAAGGGCCAAAGATTCAGAAGAACAAGCCCCACCAATCACGTACTTCACTCCATCCACATCTGACAATTTCTGGAAGGCCGTGGCCGCTCCAGTTCCACACTGACCGTCTTCATAAACCAATTCAAATTGAGTGCCAGAGGCAAGGTACTGAGCGTTCACCTGAACCAAAGCGTAGTCCAAAATGGCCTGCATTTGCTGACCGTAAACCGCCGCGTCACCCGTCATTGGGGCAACCACGCCGATTTTAATGGCACCGCTGTCAGAAGTAGAAGAAGCTGGACCGGAACAAGCCGTGAGAGCCAAAGCCATGGCCAGGAAAAGAGATGCGATTTTTTTCATGAAAAGAAGAAAAAGGATAAATCTAAGCAAAACTTTAGCAGCAAATGAGTTGGCCACCAAGCCAATTCGGGGTAATTTGGCGTTGACGATTTCCATGAAATAGAATGAAAGATCAACTCCTCAAACTCGGATTTTCAGAAAAAGAAGCCAGCGTCTTTCTCCACTTGATTCGGCTCGGCCCCAGCGCCGCGTCCACCTTGGCACGACTCACCAAAATCAAGCGCAGCTCGGTCTACGACATTCTGAGCGCCCTTGAATCAAAAAACACCGTTGGCCACTTC
>CAYGAB010000150.1:0-2381 GCA_964347725.1 uncultured Candidatus Peribacteria bacterium
GTTCCATGTGCTGATTGAACATGAGGTAATGAATCAAATCCAAATCGTAGAGCAAGTCGATGTTCGCGGAATCCCCACGGTCATTGTTCATGAACATTTCAGCCGCGATGGACTGATAGCCGAGTCGGCGGAATTTTCTTTGCAGGGCCACTTCTTCTTCGTAGAGCTGACGCAAATAATTGTATTCTTTTAAAATAGCCGATTGAGAAGGGTCCGAGTTGATGATGTCGGCATTGGAAGCAGAGCCTTCTGCCGCGTAGGCTCGGTACATCCATTCTGTGAAAAAAGGATCTTGGCTTTCTGCCGCTTCGGCCGCTGCTGCACTGTCAATCCTAGCCTCAGAGGCCGCTAAGTCTTCGGCGGAAGGATTGTTTTTGCCACGCTCCGTGCGTTTTTTTGTGATGACGCTGATGTCGCCGTCCATCATCAAAGCGCTGAGTTCACTTTTGTTGTAGTCCAAGCGACCACGCAATCCAGCCAATTCTTTGACGGCGGCTTCTTGAGGACCTTCTGCAATGTTTCGGTACATGAATAGGTAGAGATTTCCAAAGGGCAGTTCTTCTTCTTTGGCGAGTTCTTTGAGTTCTTTCAAATCATTGTTTCGATTTTTGATGCTGCAATCTTCCTCACCTTCACAAAAAGATTCAATGACTTTGGCCACCATGGTTGTTGCCGTGTCGGCGGCCCAAGAAGCACCCGTTCCCAGGAGGAAACTCAGGCAAAGCGCAGAAATGAGGAGGGTTTTTGGATTCATTTTATTGGCATTTGGCCGTGCTGGCGTCATTGAATTTGGAAGGATAGAGGGAAATGCGACTTCTCAAATCGGCGAGATTGTCTCGAAAAGCTTCAAGACTGTAAGTGAGATTCACCAATTCTTTGTGCATGGGGTAGACCAATTGGACTTGGTTGTAGACGGCCAAAGTTAAATCCAAAGTGTCGCGCGCGGACCCCACTTCTAAATCGACTAAATTTTGGCGTTCATTGGCGGCTTTGATCACGGTGCTGAGATCGGCGGAGCCTCCATTGCTGAAGCCGCTCACGTCGTCTGCTTTGGCCGCAATGGCCTCTTCAAATTCCAAAAGATTGGCATTGAGTTTTGCTGCCAAACAAAAAGTTGAAAAATTCTGATCCCCGCAATCGGATTCGCTGTCCACAGAAGACACGTCTGGATCTTCGCTGTTCATCACTCCATCCAAAAACTGATTGGTGATTTCATTGGCCTTCAAGTGGTAGGCAACGATGGCATCTTCTGGTGTGTCGAGATTCGCAAATAAATTTGTTTGAAGCGTGCTGCCCAAAACTTTTGGAAGCAAAATCCCACCCACAAAAGCGGCCAAAATCAGCCATTTATTTTTTTGAAAAAAAGCAATCATTTGTGTACGCATGAGCGGGCAAAACAGGGTAAAGCATTGTCCATTTTTTGAAACATGACGGGGAAGGTGCTGTGGAAAAGATCGGAATAATCTTCCACGCCGGCGTTCAGCGCTTTGAGCGCGTCCACCATCACAAAAGTTCTTTTGTTGCTGGCCGTTTGAGTCACGTATTCCGTCAGCATGGCATCGGCTAGAATCAAATATTGGTCTCGTGTGCTTTGACAATAATGGTATTCCTGAGCACCAATTCCCAAGGTTTTGCTTTGGGCCACTCCACGAATTTTTCCAATTTCGGTGTTCAAACTGTCTTCAATGTAGCGGTAGTATTTGATGGCATTTTCCACGTTGTCACTCGTTGGCCGAGTCGATTGCAAAAGATTGAATAAAAAAGTTTGATATTGATCCACGAGCATGGTTCCTTCCGCGGCCACATCGAGTCCGCATTCATAATCTTGTTCTGCTTTTTTTGCCGCTTCTTCCGCACTTTCCACCGCAAAACCAGTCAAGGAAAGCCCAAGGCTGAGAGCAAAAACAGGAATCAAAATGCGAGCAAAGGAACGAAGGGTCATTGCGAAACGGTTAAGGTATTGCTTTGGCCAAAAATTGCTTTCAGTTTGTTTTGAATGATGGCAAAAACCTTGTCACCTGGGCGAAGAATGGAATCGTAGTCCATGGTAGCGGTACAGGGGCAACTATTGCAAACTCCCGTCACGGCATAAATCCCAGGCTCCGCAGAAAACGCATTTTCGCCACTCTCTGTTTGAGGCAGATCTTCAAAACAATTGTTGGCTTTGAGCACGCGCAGCGCCATTTCTACAAATTCATAACGAGTCAGCACGTGCATGGGGTCGGCGGCTTCTTCTGCCGTGACAATGTAAGGGTCCATGTTTTGAGCAAATTCCATGTAAGGCGCGTACCAAGGCGTTCCGTTCAAAACGGGCAATTCAATGACTTGTTTCATGTCCAAGGCTTCTAAAATGATTTTCACGGCCTCGGCTCGCGTGATGC
>CAYGAB010000151.1:0-2372 GCA_964347725.1 uncultured Candidatus Peribacteria bacterium
CTCTTTGTGGTGAATTCTTTTTTAAAAAAACCGACGTTGGTAGTTACAACTTTTCTATGAATTACGATGCTCTTGCCAAGGTTCTTACGGAACATTCTACAAAACTTAAAAAAGGAGAGCATGTTCTTATCGATGCCTATGACATCCCTGAGACCTTTGTCATCTCCCTGATCCGTGCAGCAAGAGCTTGTGGAGCTATTCCTTTTGTGCAGTTACACTCAGGACGCATTGCACGCGAGATGGCGCTTGGGGTGACACAAGATCAAGCTTCGACCTTGCTAAATATCGATCTGGCCCGCATCAAAAAAATGCAGGCCTACATCGCCATCCGCGGAACGACTAACATTGCCGAGATGTCCGATGTCCCTCAAGAACGAGCCAAGATTCTTTCGGAAACCTTGCGCCCTGTTTCAGACTATCGCGTAAATAAAACACGTTGGGTGGTGCTGCGTTGGCCCACTCCTTCCATGGCTCAGCAAGCACAACAGAGCACGGAGGCCTTCGAAGAATTTTTCTTTCGCGTCTGCACGCTCGACTACGCACGAATGCAACCGGGTATGAAGGCCCTCAAAGCCTTGATGGATCAGACCGACCGCGTCGCCATCAAAGGACCCGGCACCGATCTTCGATTTAGCATTAAAGGCATTGGCTCGGTAACTTGCGGAGGCGAATACAACATTCCCGATGGAGAAGTCTTCAGTTGCCCGGTTAAAAATTCTGTGGAGGGCCATATCACCTTCAATGCACCAACACTTAATCGTGGCGTCTGCTTTGATCAGATTCATCTCGCATTTTCCAAAGGCAAGATTGTCAAAGCCACCTCCAATCATACGGAGGTGCTCAATGAGATCCTCGATACTGATGCAGGTGCACGCTACATCGGAGAATTTTCGCTCGGTTTTAATCCACACATTCTGCATCCAATGCGCGACATTCTCTTTGATGAAAAAATCGCAGGCTCCTTCCACTTCACTCCTGGACAAGCTTACAGCGTGGCTGGCAATAGCAACAAAAGCGCCATCCATTGGGATATGGTCTGCATCCAACGTGAAGATTATGGTGGCGGTGAAATCTGGTTCGATGACGTTTTGATCCGCAAGAATGGACTCTTTGTACTGCCTGTCTTAAAAGCGCTCAATCCCGAGAACTTGTTAGGCAAAGGACGGAAAGGAAGCCAGTGAAGAGTAAAGGGTAAAGAGTGAAGAGTATTTTACCACTGGAAGTAATTTAGAGTTTTGAAAACAGTTTTTTAACAAGACATCATTTTTCAAAAAATAATACTGGAAAAACGGCACACCAAGTTGGCGCTAGCTACTCTTTACCCTTTACTCTTCACTCTTTACTTCTTCCATCCCTTCCATCTCCGTGAATATTCTTTTTGAAATGCTTCGGCACTTTATCACCCATCTTCATGAGCTCTGGGCGCGCTTCATTGAAGCACGTGATCGCCCTCATGCCATGGCAGGCGGCATGGCGATCGGTGTCTTTTTTGGGTTTATTCCAGCTTTTGGCTTTAAAACGCTGTTAGCGCTTGGCACTTCCTTAGCAGCTCGTTGCAATATGATCGCAGCTATTGTCGGCGTAACCTTGCATGATATGTTTTTTTGGACCTGGCCATTCTTGTACCGCTTTGAATTTCAGCTGGGCCATTGGATTTTGAGCCATCCTCACCACTTTGCTCCCAAACTAGCCAGAACTGATTTTCGTCTTTCCGAAATCATGCAATGGGATAATTGCGTCCATGTGCTCTATCCGTTGCTAGTCGGCTCTGTGGTGATCGCCATTCCCTTCGTTTTACTCTCGTATGGCGCGACCTTACTTTTTATGCTCACTCGAGAAAAAAATAGATAATTCCCCTCCCCTGTAACTACCAAAGTCATTAAATTTCTCTCTGAATTAGGATGGGGATCTCAAATTATGTAAACATTCGGCCACCCCATAGCTCTAATCTCTCAAAAAAAGATAACATTAATAATTTGAGCTGAGCAATGGGGTCAGTACCGAATGCCGCTAAGTTAAGGTCATTTTAGATACGGAAATTAAAATTAAAATTGAAGGTTAATACACGTTCTACAATAAGTTTGAGTGCAACCAGTTTGAGTTTGAGTTGGCTTCGCGGCATCGCCGCACCTTGTATAAAGCGCGAAGCGCCTATTGCACTTAAACTCAAACTGGTTGCACTCAAACTTTCATCGCCTCACAATAAAGTAACTTCTTTTTTGAAAAAACATCCCAAAAACCCCTTAACTTAGCGCCATTCGGGTCAGTACCCAATGGCGCTAAGTTAAGGCGGCTTTGGGATGATTTTCAAATCCGCAAAAAAATAACCATAAAGTAATAACAAAAAGTTAGCACTACTCAACGCCCCCCTA
>CAYGAB010000152.1:0-2325 GCA_964347725.1 uncultured Candidatus Peribacteria bacterium
GTGGAAGAGTATGGCTTGAGGCCGCAAATCCTGATTACAAAGACATAGAGCCTCATGAATATCTGGAAGTTCAAGGTGTTGTCACTTCCGTCATTCGTCTCTACTAAGTCATTCCGTTTTTTATTTTTCGACACTAACCCCCTTAGTCATGTTTAATCGTAAACAAAAATCTTACAGCATTTCAACTCATCGGGTTTACATGATTGGGAAAAAGAATGGCAAAAAAAGCTTCTTTGAAGAACTTTGGCATGAATTACGTCCCTACACAAAAAGGGCAGTGTACCGACAAACTGGTGGGAGTTTGATTGCCATTTAAGCCTGAGCTTCCAGTAAAACAAAATCCATTTTGTCCTCTGGCAATTCGCTGCGCCCTTTGATCACAAAACTGGCTTGTGCTTGTAATTCTGGCTTAGCAACAAGCTTCAAGAATTCTTCTGGTCCATTGAGAGTTAATTTTGAAGCCTCTGAGCTGAAATACATGGGAATCACAATGCGAGGCTCAATGGCATCCACCACCTGACTGGCTTGCTTGGAGTTTAAAACCAAATCGGCCCCACCCACTGGAATCAAAAGAATGTCCACATCTCCAATCTGCTCCACTACGCTATCTGGCAAAACATCTTGAATTCCACTCAAATGACACACATGAAGTCCGTCGAGAACAAAAGAAAATACATTCACTCCATTCACTTCCCAAGCTTCTACGGCAATACCAGCCACTTCAAACTCACCCGGCCAATCCAAGATCTTTGCCCCTTCCGCTTTGATGATTTTTCCGCCGGAATCAATACTCGAAGCCAAGGTGATCAAATTCACCTTCAAGCTAGGCAAGTTCCCTCCCAGCTCCGTGTAAGGATCTGTCAGGACAGTTGCGTCCCTGCCTTTGAGGGCAAAACATGAATTTCCGTACCAAGTGATTTCCATAGCGGACGCATTGTATCAGACCTTGATCGCTTCGCCTAGTCATGAAATAGTGAGTCCAAAAAACCTTATCCTCAAGTCTCATGTCACACATTAAACAAGTCCATGCTCGAGAAATTTTAGACTCACGAGGCAACCCCACCGTGGAGGCAGACATTGTCACAGAAAATGGATTTTTAGGCCGAGCCATTGTGCCAAGCGGAGCCTCCACAGGAGCTCATGAAGCTTGTGAATTGAGGGATGGAGACGGACGATACGGAGGCAAAGGAGTGCAGAAGGCCGTTGAGAATGCCAACACCGAACTGAGCCAAGCCATCCTTGGAATGGACGTTCAAGATCAAGAGAAAATTGATCACGCGATGATAGCCTGCGACGGAAGCCAAAACAAAAGCCGGCTAGGAGCCAACGCCATCCTGGCTGTTTCAATGGCTTGCGCACGCGCTGCCGCTCAAGAAAATAAACTCGCCCTTTGGCAACAACTCAACCCCAATGCAGATCTTTTGCCGATGCCGATGATGAACCTGATCAATGGAGGTGCTCATGCCGACAGCAGCGTGGATTTTCAGGAATTCATGATCGTGCCAGTCGGAGCCCCTTCTTTCAAAGAAGCTATTCGTTATGGAGCGGAAATTTTTCACACACTCAAAAAACTCCTCAAACAAGATGGCCACTCGACTGGCGTGGGCGATGAAGGTGGATTCGCGCCAAATTTTAAAAACAATGAAGAGCCTCTGATTTATCTAATGAAAGCCATTGAAGCGGCAGGATATCGACCAGGTGTGGACATTGCCATCGCTCTGGACCCAGCCACCAGTGAACTTTACAAAGAAAATAAATACATTTTTTCTCGCAGCGACAAATCTGAAAAAAATACCAGTGAAATGATTTCCCTATGGATGGACTGGACTGAACGCTACCCCATTGTTTCCATTGAAGATGGTCTTGCCGAAGAAGATTGGCCTGGCTGGAAAATGCTCACCGAACAACTTGGGTCAAAAATTCAGCTGGTGGGGGACGACTTGCTTGTCACCAACACTAAATTTTTAGAACGTGCCATCCAAGAAAAATCCGCCAATGCCATTTTAGTGAAAGTGAATCAAATTGGGACTTTAACGGAAGCAAAAGCAGCCGTCAAAATGGCTCAGGCCTCTGGGTTTAGATCTGTCATGTCTCATCGGAGTGGTGAAAGTGAAGATTCTATTATTGCAGATTTGGCGGTTGCGTGGGGTACGGGACAAATCAAAACTGGGTCAATCTCACGAAGCGACCGTCTGGCCAAATACAATCAGCTTTTGCGAATCGAAGAAAGCCTGGGCAGCTCGGCTCGATTCGAGAATCCATTCTTGAGTTAGCTTTTTTTGGCACAAAAAAACCAGCTTTTCTTCCGAGCTGGTAAGTGTCATA
>CAYGAB010000153.1:0-2286 GCA_964347725.1 uncultured Candidatus Peribacteria bacterium
GTCAAAACGTTTGTAAGGAATCAGCCTGCCCACGGCTAGGTAGGCTTCTCTCTCCCCTTCGGAATGGTCAAAAAAACTCAAGTCCACGGGAGGATGAATGATCTCGCTTTCGCGCTTGTAGTATTTTTTAATTCTTTGTCTGACAAACTCGGAATTGGCGATGTAATGGTCGACCCGTTCTGAAGCGATTCGATCCCATTGTCTTAAATGGTGCAAAATGGGTTTGTAGATTGGTCTGAGTGGAGTGAATTTTCGAAATTCCCGTTGGTATTCGTGGGAGTGGTCCCAAAGATAGCGTGTTGGAGAATGACAATAACTCAAGTGCAAGGTGCCTGGTTTTGTGATGATTCCTTTGGCTGCCGCATGGCTTGAGGAAAGGACAATGTCGAATTCATCCAGATCCATTCTTTCAAACACACCTGGCATTAGAGGAAAGAACAAGCGGTGCATTTTTTTTGCTCCTGGAATTTTTTGAAGGCCAGAAGTCCTGACCTCGGCATCTTTAAAAGCTTTGCATTTATCTGCATCGTACAAAGTTGTGTAAATTGGAGCTTTTGGAAAAAGTTCGTGCATGGCCAAAACGACTCTCTCTGCACCAGCGTAAACGGTGAGCCAGTCGCAAACGAGGGCGATTTTTAGTGAATCGAGCATTACTGCATGACGGCAAGTTTTGCCTCTTCTAAAGTGGCAAAAGTGTTGATAAGCTGCGTCAATCCAACCACCTGTAGAATATCCAAGATGTTGTCTCGTGCGGAGGCTAAAACCAAACGACCTCCTGTTGCGGAGAGTTTGCTGTACCAGTCCGTCATGTAGCCAATGGACTTGCTGTTCATGTACTCCAATCCAGATAGTTCAAAAATCAAATGAAGCCCTTGAGGCACAGATTCGATGAGTTGATAGACTGTGCGAGCGTTTTCGTCCACGTTGGATTCGTCCAATTGTCCAATGATGTGAACAATTTTAATGACTCTCCCTGCTGGAGCGCCTTGTAAATCTTCTGTTGTGAATTGTACGGAGGTCATGGGCTTTTGTTTATTGAAGGACAAGATGATTTGAATTCTGTTTCGTTTGAGAGAATACCTGGTCCTCTTCCTTTCGTAAATATTTTTTAACACGAACACGAATTCCTCCTTTTTCTAGATCTTCAAAAGTGATTTCATCTGTCCATTCTCCAACGATTTTTGGCAGACCCCGGCCCCTGAATCCGAGGTATTGTCCGGACATTAGTTGACGCCGTTCTTTGAGCAGATTTGTCATTTGTGCTGCTGTCATTTTGTCCTTTCCTGTGCCGCTGTCCTCGACTAAAACTTCCAAAGATTTGCCTTTGGTGCTGATTAATTTAACCTGAATCAGTTGGCCAGGAGTGCTCCCATGTTCAATGGCATTGTTGCAGAGTTCGTCCACCACAGCCTGGAAACGGTAGGCCCACTGAAGAGAAAAGCCCGTCATGTTTTTTGTCAGATTCACCACGAAATCTCTAATTCCAGACATAAAATAAGCTTGGGTTGGAATCGTGATTGTGATTTCTGTGGGCACTTCCTCCAATGGAACCTGGCTTTGCTCTTGAAGATGAGCTTGGGCTTCGGCTGGAGTTTGTTCGAGTTGAGGAGGATTTGTGAGCATTTCTTTTGAAATTTATCTGAGTATTGTATCATAAAAAGTGAATCTGTACAATGGCTTGCGGTTCTCCGTTAAATCAGTATAATCAACTGGCTTTATTTAGCGTTCAATCTGATTTTGCCATCCTGCCCTTTGGGGTCACGGTAAAAAGTGAAGATTAAACGTATTAACCCCAAGGATCTATGTCTGATCAAAAAACCATCATGCGCGACATGGTCGCCAATGCGGTTCACTTTGGCCACAAGTGCTCAAAATGGAACCCAAAGATGGCACCTTACCTCTACGGTCAAAAAAATGGTGTTCATCTATTTGACTTGAATCACACCTACAAAGGTTTGATGGCAGCGGAAGAATTTCTAAAAAATGTGGCTGCGCAAGGCAAGCAGATTCTTTTTGTTAGCACAAAAAAACAAGCTCAAGCTTT
Source organism: uncultured Candidatus Peribacteria bacterium (assembly GCA_964347725.1). GTDB lineage: Bacteria > Patescibacteriota > Gracilibacteria > UBA1369 > 2-02-FULL-48-14 > CAYGAB01. The sequence continues at coordinate 2,045 of CAYGAB010000153.1, forward strand.
TATTCGAGCTGAAGCTGAGAAATGTGGAATGCCTTTCGTTACGTCCAAATGGATTCCTGGATTGCTCACCAATTTCAAGACCATTCGAGAACGTGTGAAGTACATGCAAAAACTGAAAGATGAAGAAGAAAATGGTGAGTTTGTGAAGTACACAAAAAAAGAAGCCATGCAGCTTAAAAAGCAGATAGCCAAACTGGAAATGGCCTTGGGTGGGGTTGCCAACCTTGATCGTCGTCCAGATG
>CAYGAB010000154.1:0-2264 GCA_964347725.1 uncultured Candidatus Peribacteria bacterium
CCGAAACTCCTGAACCCCCCGCTGAAAATGGATAAAATTGCCATCCTCGATTTTGGCAGCCAGTTCGCGCATTTGCTTGCGAATCGAATCCGGCGTTTGGGCGTGTATTCTGAAATTCTCGACCCTCAGACCCCACTGGACCAACTCAAATCCTACAAAGCTTTGATTCTTTCTGGCGGTCCCGCTTCTGTGAATGCGCCTGAGGCGCCCAGCGTGGACATGGGTATTTTTGATCTTGGCCTGCCGATTCTTGGCGTGTGTTATGGGCATCAATTGATTTTGCATTTGCTCGGCGGAATCGTGCAAAAAGGAACGGTGGGAGAATACGGCCCAACTACTTTCAAGGTCCAAAAATCCGAGAGCATTTTGTCTAAATTACAACCTGGAGACTATCCTGTTTATGCCAGCCATTTTGATACCGTTTCGGCTTTGCCAGAAGGTTTTGAGGTGCTCGGTTCCACACCGGATGACCCTCTGAGCGCCACGCAAAATTTGTCTCGTCGCATTTACACCCTGCAATTCCATCCAGAAGTCACGCATTCCGCCTGTGGAATGGACATTTTGGACGCCTTTGTGGACATCACGGAAGCCAAGCGAGAATGGAGCATCGACAAGTTCATTGAATCTGAAATTGAGACCATCCACAGCAAAGTGGGGACAAAAAAAGTTTTTCTCATGATTTCTGGTGGTGTGGATTCTTCCGTGGCCTACGTGCTTTTGGCCAAGGCCTTGGGCGCCGAACGCATTTACGCGCTTTATGTGGACACGGGCTTCATGCGGAAAGATGAAACGGCTGAAATCCAAGCTTTTCTCACGGCGGCGGGCGTTCCCCGACTGCACGTTTACGACGCGAAGGCCGACTTTTTTGGAGCTTTGGAGGGCGTCACCGAACCCGAAAAAAAACGCGTCATCATTGGCGATAAATTTCTGGAAATTCAACGACGCGTTGTCACCGAACAGGGTTTGAATCCGGAAGAATGGCTGCTGGGGCAAGGCACCATTTACCCCGATACCATTGAAAGCGGCGGCACCAAAAATGCCGATAAAATAAAGACCCACCACAATCGGGTGCCAGAGGTGGAGGCCATGATCCGTGAAGGAAAAGTGATCGAGCCGCTCAAAGAACTCTACAAAGATGAGGTCCGCATGGTGGGCGAAAAACTCGGACTTCCTCACGCCATGGTGCAACGCCACCCTTTCCCTGGTCCAGGTTTGGCCGTGCGTTGTTTGTGTGAAAATGCCGAGCAAGCCGCCTTGTCCAATTCTCAAAATTCTGCCGATTTGAACGCTCGTTTGAGTGCTGCTGCTGGCCCCTACATCGCCACCGTTCTGCCCGTCAAAAGTGTGGGTGTTCAAGGCGACGAACGAACCTATCGGCATCCTGTGGTTTTAGAAGGCCCTCACGATTGGTCCACTTTGCGCGAACTCTCGCCAAAACTCACCAACTCTTTCCGAGAAATCAACCGAGTGCTGATGTGCGTGGCGACTGCAGAAAATCGTCCCCTCCAGTCCGCCAAACTTCAAGCCGCCACGCTCACTCCCGAGCGAATCGCTTTGTTGCAAGAAGCGGACAAACTCGTGATGGATGCCTTGCTTGAAATCGACAAAAACAATCTGGTGTGGCAATGTCCCACCGTCCTGCTACCGCTTGAAATCAATGGAGCTGGCTCAGAAAGTCTGGTTCTGAGACCGATTTCTTCCACGGACGTGATGACCGCCAATTTCACGGAACTTTCTTGGCAAGACATTCAGGCACTCGGCCAAAAACTCCTCGCCCTGCCAGGCATTTCCTCCGTCTTTTACGACATCACCAACAAACCGCCGGCTACGATCGAGTGGGAGTAGAAGCCATCTCCTTCACGTACTCCTGAAACAGTCGGCCTTTTTCTTCAAAGTTTTTGAAGAGTCCGTAGCTGGGAGAGGCCATGGAAAGGAGGGCGATTTTGCCTTGAGGCGTCTGTTCGTAAGCCCAAGTCACGGCTTGGCGGAGGTCAGTGGTTTCGAAAATCAGAGGCTTGGAAGAAGAGTCCGCGGACTCGAGCAGGGCCTTCATGGTCAGGCCGCTTTGAGGAAAAACAATCACAGTGTCGATTTTTTGACGCAGGATTTCAGCGATCAAAGGGCCAAAATCGTAGCCACGGTCTTGGCCTCCCAAAAAGAGCGTTCCAATCTGACCTTCAAAGGTTTTGAGGGCGGCCAGAGTGCCGTCTGGCGTGGTGGCGTTGGCGTCGTCGACGAAGCGAATTCCCTTAAAAGTTCCCACG
>CAYGAB010000155.1:0-2253 GCA_964347725.1 uncultured Candidatus Peribacteria bacterium
CTTCTGGCGGAAGTGGCGAGGAAAACATGTTTGAAGCTTACAGTTTTAAAGAACGATTGCCAATCGGCAAACGTTTCAAGAAAGCCACTTTTTACAACGTTCTACTTCTTCTTTTTGACCAAGAAAAATGGGCGTGCACTGAGTCAAACTCTCAATTTTCAAATCGAGAATCGGCTGATGGCCATTGCTCGCCGCGCCCCCCGCTTGTTCCATCAAAAACGCCATGGGGCCACACTCAAACAAAAGCCTCAATTTCCCAACCGGATGACTGGGCATTCCTGGATACATAAAGACCCCAGCGCCTTTTTTGAGAATGTGATTCACATCTGGAACCATGCCTCCACTGTAACGCAGCGTGTATTGATTTTGAATATAGAAATCCACCAATTTTGCGTAGTCTTCACGGTCTTTGGCCGCCTTCAAATTCCCAGGAGCAAAATATTTTGCGTTCCCATGCAAAGTCATTTGTTCCACGCTGAGCTTCCATTCTTGTCCATTCCAAGTGAATTCATGAACGCCTTGACCAAGCGTCACCAACAAAGTTGTGCGAGGCCCATACACCGCCACCATGACCGCCACTTGTTCGCGCGCCGTACGACCCAAAACATTGGCTCCTTCATAAATTCCAAGAATGGTCCCCACTGAAAAATTCACGTCCACCAAGCTGGACCCATCAATGGGATCAAAAAACACCGAATACTTTCCTTCCACGTGCTTCGTCACCCTCAACTCATCCAATTCTTCACTCCCATAAGCGGCCACAAAAGGACAGTGGTCCAAATAATCCTCCAGCATTTTTTCTGCTTCCACATCCAAAACAACTTGAGCGTCTCCAAAGACATTGTGAGTCCCCGCTTTTCCAGTGGAGCCCGTCTTCACCAAATGAGAAATTTCAGAAACCGTGCTCATCAATTCCACCATGAGTTCCGCCAACTCCAGACTCGCCCCTTTTTTCACAAAGAAATCGAACATAAACAGAAATTAAAATCTAAAGCACATCCAAACTTTCTTCGTATTTCCCCATGGAAGCAGCTCCATTCATTTTGGCTCGGTGGACTAAAATTTTCTGCGCCGTGCCCATGTCATTGCGATGCATGGCCCAATGTTCCAAAGCCGGCTGCTGAATTCCTCGTCCATAAGAAAAGGACAAAGGCCAAGGCATCCCACCCAATTTGTTCATCAAATCCAAATGAATCGTGGAATCAAAAGCACTTTGACCGCCCGACAAAAAGACCACTCCAGGAATCTCCGCAGGAACCTTTTCTTTAAGACATTTTACCGTCATCTCAGCCACCTGCTGAGGAGTCGCCTGAAAAGGTGCTTTTTTACCATGAATGACCATGCTCACTTTGAGAATGGCACCCGGCAAAGCGACGCCTTGTTCCTTGAGTTCCGCAAACAAAGCGTCCAAAACTCTGGCCGTGACGGCATAACAACGTTCAATGCTGTGGCCTCCATCCATCAAGATTTCTGGCTCCACCATGGGAACCAATCCAGCCTCCTGACACAAGGCCGCATAACGTGCCAAAGCATGCGCATTGGCTTGCACACAAGCTTCACTTGGAAAAGAATCTGAAATCACAATCACCGCACGCCATTTGGCAAATTGAGCTCCCAATTCACGGTACTCCACCAAGCGTTCACGCAATCCATCCAATCCTTCCGTCACAAATTCCCCCGAATGAAGCGCCAAATCTTTGGCTCCCGTGTCCACTTTTATTCCTGGCAAAATGCCTTTGGACTTCAACACGTCCACAAAACGTTTTCCATCTTTGGTGGATTGGCGCAAAGTCTCGTCAAACAAAATCATTCCGCTCACGGCATCTTCAATTCCTGGTGCCGTGATCAAAAGTTCACGGTACTCGCGCCGAGTTTCCTCCGTGCATTCAACGCCCAATTCATCAAAACGTTTTTTACAAGTGGAGTGGCTTTCATCAATGGCCAAAACTCCTTTTCCGAGCGCCACCATCGCTTGTGCGGTGCGGCTTAAAGTAGAGAGATCCATGCAAGAGGGTTAATCGTAGCAATGATAGCTCAGGCGGCAGGCTCTTGCAATTTTGGCGTCTTGTTAAACACAAAAAACATGGTCGCCAAATACAGAGCGAAAACCAAGACCGTCAGAAGCGTTTCAGGAAGTTCAAAAAACCAACCGGCTTCCCCCAATTCGTGCAAACCTTCTGCCAACAAGTCGGCCGCAAAAAATGCCAAGAAGACCGTGGTCACCGTAAAAAAATGTTTAAGCGGGATACGCTT
>CAYGAB010000156.1:0-2217 GCA_964347725.1 uncultured Candidatus Peribacteria bacterium
AAGTGATCGCAAGCATGGAAAGGCAAGCTCAAGAAGGGGAGTTCAGGTCCAATGCGGAACTGGGCGGATTGACTCAGGCGGTGGAAGTGGATCCCGCGTTTGCGGAAGTGGCCTTGGCCGCAACAGAAGCTCTCGGGCTGGACGTGGCGGGCGTGGACGTGATCCAAACCAAAAAAGGCCCCGCCATTCTAGAAGTGAATGCGAATCCAGGATTTAAATCTTTAGAGGAGGCAACGGGAGTGGACGTGGCCGGGGCCATCATTGACCATGCCGTCTCAAAGTTCCTGAGATCCTAGTCAACATTTCATAAGGACTAACTCCAGCTTGTTCGGCTTGCGCTAAAATCGAGCAAGGATGGTCTTGTTCGTCTTGATACAAAACCACAGGTTCTTCAAGCTCCACCTCTAAATCGCCCAAATCCACCATGCAGTGGTTCATGCAGATGGTTCCAATCAGGGGTCGAATCTGGCCTTTGATTTCAGCCATTCCTTTATTGCTGAGTGAACGGGGGAGTGCTTCATAATAACCCAGCGGAATGGTGCCAATTTGCATGTCTCGTTTTGCTGTGAAAGTCGATCCATAACTCACGGCCTCACCTTTTTTAAGGGTTCGGATGGCGGTTAAAATACTGCTCAGCCGAAGCGCGGGCTGAAGTGCAGTTGGGTGGGGCATGACTCCGTAGAGCCCAATTCCAAGTCTCATCGAATTGACCTGATGGGGCAAAGCGTGATGAGCGGCGTAACTTCCACCCACATGAATCCATCGTGGTTCAAGTCCCGCTTTTGAGATCAGAGCCAGAGCTTCACCAAAAATGGCGTATTGGCTTTGAGTTGGATCCGAATCGTGCTGGTCCGCATTGGCCAAATGGGTGAAAACCCCATCCAATTTTCCTTTCCATTGAAGAATTGCACTCAAGGCAGCAGGAAGATCTTCAAGAGAAAAGCCCATTCGAGCCATGCCCGTCTCTATTTCCAAATGGAAGGGGAGATTTTTCTCACAAAGGGTTTGAAGGCTGTGGAAGTCCCCCGCCGCAAACGTGAAAGCTGAATTGGCTCGATTCAAGTTGGCACTTCTATTGTAGCCCATCACCAAAATGGGAGTTTTAACTCTGGCCTTTTTCAGTTCGTAAGCCTCGTACAAGGAGTCCACGGCAAAAAAAGGCAGATTTTGTCGGTCCAAGCTTTTGCCGACCCACTCCAGGCCGTGCCCGTAGGCATTGGCTTTCAGCACCGGAATCATGGCTTGCCGAGGGCAGCTCGCTTCAAAGGTTTTTAAATTGTGCAATAAAGCAGAGCTCTTGAGCTCCACTTTATTTAAAGATTCGTACTGTTTTTTCTCTAAAAAGAACATCAGTGTTTTTTTACGATCCCATCGATGAGTCCGTAAGCCAAGGCGTTCTCTGCGCTCATGAAGTAATCTCGTTCTGTGTCTTTGGCCACCTTCTCAACTTTCTGGCCAGAGTGTTTCGCAAGAATTCCATTGAGGATGCTCTTTGTATTGAGGATGTGTTCAGCATGAATGGCAATGTCCGTAGCCTGACCTTCGGTTCCTCCAAGTGGCTGATGAATCATGACTTCTGCAAAAGGGAGTGCGAATCGTTTTTTTGGAGCTCCCGCAGTCAAAAGGACAGCGCCCATGGAGGCGGCCATTCCCATCACCACCGTAGAAACATCAGGTTTCACGTACTGCATGGTGTCATAAATGGCGAGCCCAGCCGTGACATGCCCTCCTGGAGAATTGATGTACATGATGATGTCCTTCTTGGCGTCTTCGTTTTCAAGAAACAGAAGCTGGGCCACAATCAAATTGGCCACATCGGAATTGACTCCACTGCCTAAAAAGATCACACGATCTTTCAGCAAACGAGAGAAAATATCAAAAGATCTTTCTCCTTGATGGGTTTTTTCCAACACGGTTGGAACAAGGTAGCTGTCGGCGGGCTTGTAAACAGACGTGACCCCTTGGTTTTGAAGGTGCTTGTTTTGAGCCGTAAATTGGCTGCTTTGAGTGTAGTGAAAAAAGTTCTGCATGGGCGGGATTAAAGAATGCTGTTTTCAGTATATAATAAGAGGATTCATTGGCCTATGAAAAATTCCTCAAATTTCTATTGACTTTGAAATATAAATCCCTAAAATCGGTAGGCGCAGTGATTAGTGACTGCACGATTTCTTCTGGCCGACCTTTGACAATTCGAACGTAGTGGAGAAACAGATATAC
>CAYGAB010000157.1:0-2214 GCA_964347725.1 uncultured Candidatus Peribacteria bacterium
TTCATTTTATTTGCCCACAACAAATTGACGATGCGTTATATAGCGGCATTACAACCATGTTTGGCGGCGGCAGCGGTCCTGCAGAAGGCACACAAGCAACGACTTGCACACCGGGCGCTTGGCATCTTGCACGATTATTACCGTCTTGAAGGTTTTGACCCTCAGCAAAAGCAAGAACGCATGGACTTCTTTGCCGAGATGGAGCTGTGTTGGCTGAATGATTCCAATGGAGACTTGAAGTGTGCCGGTCCACCCGAATCTTTTGAAGTGGAATTTTCAGATGGAGAGTACACCAGTGCTTTTGAAGTCCACATTCCTCTTGAAAACAACAGCATAAGTCTTGCTTTTATAAATCGCACCGAAGAGTCTGTGCGCTGCATTCCCGTTTATTCGCCAGCCATAAACGACTACTACTCAGAAACCGCCTACATTTTTTCATCAGGCGTTCTCACAAGATATTTTTCTGTAACCCTTTAAAACATGAAATCACTAGGCCTGCCTTTGGCACTTTCCTTGGCTTGCACCTCGCCCCAAGACACCGCCATTTCCGAATGGGTTGATTTGGGCAACGGGCTCATGCCAGGCTCCAGTTCAGAATCTGAGGAAGAACAGTTCGAACCAAGAGAAGAAACTTTAATCACGGTCAACATCCGTGACACGGCAGAAGCGGTGGACACCGCCGTTCCAGAAGAAGAAGAGGAGGCCGTGCTTTACAGCGAAATAGATCTGGAGTCCTGCTTTGCTGATTACAAAGAGTACGGAGAGGTGGATCCAGACATGTACTGCGTGTTCAATAGAGATTTTGCGACCCTCAGTGATGAAGGAATTTTCAGTGTGGGTCTAGATTGCGAAATATCCTTTGCCTTGGAAGAACGTCCGCTTATTTTTTCCAGAATTCGAGTTCTTGGTGAAGAAAGCTATCAACTCTTATCTGATTTGGATTTTGATTTCATTTATTCACACGTTTCTACTAGCGTGGAATTGGACATTTATGCTGCAACAGGTGCTAGTTCTAAACCAGAAATGAACGGTTTCGTCTTTGAGGTTTATCTTATGAAGCCAGACTGTCGGTGGGTTTACTTGGAGGAGATGGATGCCCATTACGAGTGGCTCGATGATGAGTTTTTGTGGTATTGAGGGCAAGATCGAATCGGATCATTGGGCCTTGCTGTTTTGAAGAAAATCAGGTACAATTCTTTGATACATTTCTTCACAAAAAAACATGCCATCACCTTCCTCGCTTGCCACAGACACTCATGTTTTGATAGAACTTGGGCGTTTCGAGGATTTGATGGCTTTGGTGGAGCTTCTGAATGAGTCTTTTGAATCTCATCAGTACAGGCTGGAAAAGGTAGAGAACCGCAGGAATTACTTCTTGTTCGTGGAAGATCAGCTCTCAGAAGATGAGTACGACTGTGGACTTGTGATAAAACAAGGGGAAAAAGCCTACGCCTTCTCCGAAGCAGTTTACGACATGATCATGGTGGCTTATCAACGCTATCAAGCCCGTGACGAACGTTGAGTTGTAAGTTTGTCTTGACTTCAAAAGTTGCGGCTCTTATATTGTCTGAGTTATCTTTTGATTATGACCAAAACCTCTAATTTCTTTGTTGCAGCGGACGCTCAGGAATCCTCCGAAAAACGAGTGGCTCGCTTCAAGCAATGGTTCAATCGGTCTCGTGTGGGAAACCTTCTCAAGGAACGTCGCTACCGTCAAAAAGCACTGACTCGTCGTCAAGTGCGTGACGCAGCTTTGGTTCGTGAAGCTTACCGCGCAGAACGCGAACGCAACAAATACTACCAATAAGACTCTCTTCATGAGCTTGACTGTGGGGCATTTGATTTCACAAGCCCAGAAGTTGCAGTTGAGAACTGAAATGGAAATTTACATGGCCCATCTGATGAAGGTGGGTCGTTTGGATTTACTGGCCCACCCGGATTCCGTGGTTCCCATTGAATTGTTGGCACAACTTCAAAGCGGATTGGTCGAGCTGATGAAAGGCAGGCCCGTTCATTTTCTGACCAATGAAAAAGAATTTTATGGAATGCCTTTTTTTGTGGATGAACGAGTCTTAATTCCTCGAGGATGCACGGAACTGCTGGTGGATGAAATCTTGAAAGTGGCAAATCAAGGTGCCAACATCCTTGAAATTGGCGTTGGCTCGGGCGCTTACGGCCACATGAAGTACGAAAGCGGAGTGCATCGAGTTCAAA
>CAYGAB010000158.1:0-1606 GCA_964347725.1 uncultured Candidatus Peribacteria bacterium
ATCTACTATTCACTGGGCAACTTCGTGTTTGACCAATACTGGTCTCAAGAAACTCAAAAAGGCCTGGTGCTCGGCCTCAAGCTCAGCTGGAAAAAAGACCATTTTGAAGCAAAAACCGTGGAACTGCCCATTGATCTGTCAAAAGACAGTCAGCCCAAGCTTTTTTCAACCTCATTGAGTTTGAACTAGAAGTGTGCTATTATAACTAGAATATTTTTTGTCAACTCACTCATGTTCCTCCATTGCCGCGGTGCAAACCGTGAAGTCACCGGATCTCGCCACTTGCTCGAAGTCAACGGGAAGAAAATCCTGCTCGACTGCGGAATGTTTCAAGGACGCAGAAGTGAGGAAAAAGACAAAAACATGAATTTTAGCTTCGACCCAAAAGAAGTGGACATGGTGGTCATTTCTCACGCTCACATTGACCACTGTGGGAATCTTCCCAATCTGGTGAAGCAAGGTTTCAAAGGACCAATCTACACCACTCAAGCCACCGCCGATCTCATGGAATTCATGTTGAAGGATTCGGCGCACATCCAGGAATCGGAAATGGTTTATCTCAACAAAAAACGCATGGCTCGTGGGCAAGAATTGCTTGAACCGCTCTACACCACGGCCGACGTGGAAGCCACTTTACCGCTCATTCAATCCCAGCCTTATCACACATGTGTCCATCTTTCAGAAGGTGTGGACGTCTGCTTTTATGAGGCAGGCCACATTCTCGGCTCGGCACTTTTGGAATTCACAATCCACGACCAAGCCGACGGCAAGACCAAAAAATTCGTCTTCACGGGCGACTTGGGTCGTCCCAACATGCCTTTGATTCGTGATCCTTACCAGATTCCAGAAGCCGATATTCTGATGATGGAATCCACGTATGGAAATCGGGTCCATGAATCCTTGATTGAAGCAGAAGAAAAACTCATTCATGCGATTTCCACCACAGCAGCTCAAGGGGGCCGCGTGCTCATTCCAGCTTTTTCTCTTGGGCGAACTCAAGAAATTGTTTATGCCCTGCACAAGCTGTACGACGAAGCAAAGATCCCAAATCTGCCGATCTTTGTGGACTCTCCACTTTCGGTCAACGTGACTTCCGTATTTGGAAATCATTTGGATCAGCTCGATGAAGAAACACAAAAACTTTTCCTCCAAGACGGGAAAAAACCTTTTGAATTCACCAGTCTCAAGTACGTCACCAGTGTGGAGGAATCCAAAGCACTCAACAATCATCATGGGCCTTGCATCATCATTTCTTCTTCAGGGATGATGGAGCACGGACGCATTTTGCACCACATCAAAAACGCCATTGAAGACCACCGCAACACCTTGATTGTGGTTGGATATCAGGCAGAAAACACGCTGGGGCGCAAACTGGTGGATGGCCTCAAAGAAGTGAACATTTTTGGCGAGCCTCATCAGGTAAAAATGGGGATTGTCGTCATGAATGCCTACTCCGCCCACGCCGACCGAAGCGATCTCTTGGATTACGCCGGCAAAATAAAAGGCCTCAAAAAAATCATTTTGGTCCACGGCGAAACCGACTCCATGGAAGACTTGAAGTTGGCCTTGGAAGCCAACGGCCACGTGGAAGTGCTCATGCCAAATT
>CAYGAB010000158.1:1616-2197 GCA_964347725.1 uncultured Candidatus Peribacteria bacterium
GGCCACCACCGTTCCAGCTTCCTTGATTTCTCCCGAGCGAACTTTGTTCATGATTTCTGAAAAAGGAAGCCAAAGCGATTCGATTTTTTCGTAGTCTTCTGGGTGGGCCGTCACCAACTTGATCCTTCTCGCTAAAAAAGTGTGAGTGCTCCCCGTGAGTTTGGAGGCATCTCTCACCACGGACCCAAGCTGAACCCATTCTTCGGCCCGCACGCCAGCCTCTTCTTCGAGTTCTCGTTTGGCCGCTTCAAGAGGATCTTCGTTTTCCTCCATCATTCCGGCGGGAATTTCCCAAGAATATTCTTGAATGGGATAGCGCCATTGCCCCACCAAAACCACTTTCCCCTCCTCGTCCATGGCCACAACATTCACGCTGTCGGAGCAGTCTAGGTAGCTGTAGTCCTTCACCAAATCCTCGATTTGGATTTGATCCACCACGCTCCTTACGTAGTTGCGACGGTGAAGTTCGGTGGATTTGAGGGTTGTGAATGGATTGGAACCTCTTGGTAATTGCATGATGAAATCATAGCTTTTTTTGGCACAAAAAAACCAGCTTTTCTTCCGAGCTGGTAAGTGTCATA
>CAYGAB010000159.1:0-2185 GCA_964347725.1 uncultured Candidatus Peribacteria bacterium
GTCGAAGGAGATTCTAAGGTTGAATCGGCTCAAAACACACCTGGCACCGCCGTGATTGTTCTCAAAATTCCTCAAAATCCGATTCCCGCTGAGTTTTTTAAAGGACTACTGGCTTTGCGAGCGGAACATCCAAAGTTCAATATGCTCAAGCCGGATGGAGACAAGCAGATCCTCTATTGCAACAATTATGGAGAGGTAGGCGGAGTGAGCCTGCCAGAACTCATGAATTTTTTGGCAGGGCTTCGGAATCTTTTGAAAGAGAATCAAATTCCCGTGCAGGGTTACGTGGCTTCTGGGGATAGTTTTGTGGTGATGCCTCTTGCCAAAGGTGAGATGCCGGCCTATGAATACAGTTCTGTGGCACTCATCAAGGGAGCTCGTTATTGTGCTGCTGGTCAGTCAGAAGGTTTTGCCATTGACGCTTCCATTGCTCTTCGAGACACGCGATTGGGAACTCAAGAGTTGGACACAACGGTGGCCCCTGGAATGAGTGACTTGCAGTTCCTGAAAATTCGAGAAGAAGGTTTAGGCGCTGGATCTGTTGATGGTGCTTACATGGTTAACATCTTGGAGACCCACGGGGGGCGAGAATTGATTGGGCGTGAGGCTGAGCTCGCAAAAATTCTTGGTATTGCTGCCTGCCCGGGGAAACCACTTTCTCTCTGCCTTGCTTCTGGTGCTCCTGGTGTGGGAGTTTCCGCTTTGACTCGCCGAATTCCAAATGCTCATTTGATCACTCAGAAGAAAGGGAGTCATCCTTTGGGGGCGGTGGCGGCTTTGATTGAGAAAGTGGAGTCCGGCTTACCTCATGCCACTTATGAGGAAGTGCGAAATTCTTCGCAAATTTTGTTGACTCAGCTTGGGTCTTATTTTGGAGCAGGTCGCAAGCCCTGTATTGTTTTGGATTTGCCACGTTACACAGAAGAGGAACGGAGATTTTTCACTCTCTTCAGAAATGCGGCAGCAGGTCTTGGTTCTGTCACCATTTTCCACAACGATGCGCTTTTATTTGAAACTCAAGAATTGGATGTGCCTCAGAAATTGGAGGTACAACCTTTCTCTACAGAAGACGCAGCGCGCTACATTTTGGAATGTCGAACGGAAGATCCTATTCCAGAGCATTTGCGACCTCGTGTGGCGAATATTTTGGAGCACATGAGTCGTGATTTGAAAGAGCGAGTGCCTTTTGTTCCACGGAATCTTCGCAAAGTTGCCAATGCAATGAGGATGGATGGAGCAAATTTAGTGCTTGATGATGTACAATTGAGGGCTTCTATGGTTTCGGGTGGACAATTGGTAGCCAAGGCCATGGCGGAAGGGATTTCTGTCACCGATCAAACGATTTTGAGTGTCATTGGAGCGGTTGGTGTTCCAATGGTTCAGGACAAACTGGTCGCCGTTCTTCAAGCCGTGACTGGATTTGAAAATTCCATGATTCGTGCTGCTATCCATGCTCTTAGGAGCATTCCCAAGGGCTCATCTTTCTTAGAATTTGTTTCTGCTAACGAGGTGGCTTTGAGAGATCCTGACATGGCGTTTGCAATGCGTGGCATGACAAGTTTTTCTGTGGAACAGCCTGAGAAAGAACGATTGTTGGCCCAAGCAGTGGTTGCTCAGGTTCAATCTTCAGGTTTCCCTGTAGTTACAGACTCCAATGGAGCTCTTGTGATGGCGCTTTTGGATCATTTGTACAAGTCAGGAGATGCTCTGCATGCAGAGCAAATTAAAAATTATGTCCAACACGTGGGGGTTCAATTCTATAAAAAAGGTGATTTGAGTGCTGCTATGCAAGTTTATGATCGTTATCTTAAGTGGGGCGGTGGATTGGAGGCGATTGTCTCAAAACCTTCTTTGGATTTTTGTTTGGAAATGGCTGAGATTTATAGACAGAGTAGTCACGGGCCTCATCGTTCATTGGCCTTACAGATTTTCAATGTGGTTGGAGCTCACTGTGATGCTTCCACAAAACAAAAATTGCGTAGTTTGTGGGGTGAATCCAGATTGCATGGAGTGAAAGCTGTACTAAATTTTGGGGAATTGAATCATTCAGAGCAAGAATTGGCTTTGATCAATGGTTTCAAGAAGAGCGAAGATGAATCTCTTGTTCGGCAGTCGGCCGATAGATCGGCTTATTCTCTTGTATTGAGAAAAAGAGCGGAAATGATTGATCCTGAGTGCCCAGTGT
>CAYGAB010000160.1:0-2182 GCA_964347725.1 uncultured Candidatus Peribacteria bacterium
TGGTGTCGTCGAATTCGTAGCGGACATCGTCACTGGTGTCGCCGTCGTTGTTGGAGCAGTCGGACTCGGTGGAGCCGTTGGAGCAGGGGGCGCGCATGCGGAGGGACCAACCTGTGAAGCCCATGGCTGCGTCGGCTGGGGTGAGGGTTCCGCCCAAACCGTCGCTGACGTAGAGGGGAATGGTGACGCTTTGGTCGTAGAGGATTTTGTTCCAGTTGCAGGGATGATCGGCGGGTTCTAGGTCTTCCATGGAGCATTCTTCGGAGGGTGCGGCGTTGCCGGCGCCTGGAATTGGCGTGTAAAAGAGGCCGTCTCCTTCGGCGGTGTTGGCTTGGGCTTTGGCCAAAACGCTGAAGTTGCCGTAACTTTTGGAGCTGTCGGCGGTGAAGGCTTTTTCACCTTCACTTTCTGCGGGTTCGTAACCGATTTCTTCGTCTTTGGTGGCGATGACTGCCAGTTCCGCGGCCGATTCTGCGGCGAGTCGTGCTTTGGAGGCTCCCTCCAGATCTCTAAAATAAATGAGTTTGCTCTGGGTGTTGTGGATGGTGGTGCTCGCCAAAATCATGATCACCGTCATCAGCATGAAGGCAAAGACCAGAGAATAGGCGGGGCGGGATTTCAGGATTTTTGGCATGAGGAGCGAGGCACTCTTACTTTGCCAGGATGGAGGGGCTTTGACAATGGCGTGCTCTGGGTTCTGTTGACTTTCTAATCCGTCAAAAGGCGGTAGAGGTTTTCGCAGATGCTGCCGCGATTTTTATCGGCATCTGGGCTGAAGGTGGATCCGCTTTCTTCGAGGATTTCCATTTCTTTGGCTTTGGCCACGAAAGGAGCGAACCATTCGCTCACGGACACGTCTGTGAAGGGCGCATTGGCCGGAGCTTCCACGTCAATGTCTTGTGAGTTCAAGAGCATTTTGAGAGCTTCCACTTTGTTCACGGTGTCTCCAGGGTGAAAAGTGTTGTCGGGATATCCAGCGACCCAACCCTGAGCTTTGGCGTAGCAAACGTACTTGGCGTACCAATCGGTGGTGACGTCAGGGAAGCAGTTGGAGTAGCTGCTTGCATCGGGCGTGACGCCTTGTCCCTCGATCAAAATTTTCAAAAGTTCCGCTCGATTGATGGTGTTGGAGGGTTTAAATGTGCCATCGGAATAACCTGTGACGATGCCTTCCTGGTAGAGGTGATTGATCGCACGGAAGTTTTTGTGGTCGCTTTTGACGTCTGAAAAGACCTGATCAGGTTGGATGCTGGAAGAGCTGAGTTCAACTTTGTATTCGGAAATCTTCAATTTTCCAATGTAAGTGGTCCAGGTGGACTCCACAAAACCAATGCCTTTCATGTAGTAGGTTTCATTTGAGGTTAGGTAATCCACCGAATTTTTATTTATACCCGTTGTGGAGCAACTTTCTTGTAAGGCCTCACCTCGGTAGTCCAGGTGCTGATGGTCTTCCAAATGATTTACTTCACAAGTGCTGGTGAAACTTTTGTAGTTATCTGGGTCGAATCCTGCATCTTCGATTTGTTCGTCTGTCCACTCATATTCAAAGGGATCACGGTAGAGCACCGTTCTATGCGTGGATTCTCCGTCGGATCTGAAGATGTAAATTTCTCCGTCTTCGTAGCGGTAATCGTTCACCACGCCGTCTTGGTTCTCCGAGTAGCATTCAATTTTGTAATCGCAATCCACCACTTCCACCTCGCTGGTTGAAGTTTCCACTGTGTCCTCGTAGTAGTCGGTATTGGTGACGGCAAAGGTGAATGTCGTGCCCACTTCCGCGAAGTAGTAGTCTCGCAGGTCAATGTCTGAATCGAGGGCCTGTGCTTCTTGCACGAATCCAAAAGGCGCAAAGAGTGAAGTCAAAATCAGCGCGAAGAGATTGAAAGATCTGAGAAGGGAAGTCATGAGGATGGGTTGGGGAAAAATAAAGTTGGATTTCAGGCTACAATTTTTGAGTATGGACGGTCAATAGTACTCGGTTGAAAAAGTGTTATTATACATTAATAACAGGGGGGCGGAGTGCTGCTAACTCGTTGCAATTTATGGACTTCAACTGGATCTTTGAATGGCGTGCCATCCGCTACTGATTTTCCCATGGTTTCTTCGTAGATCTGAATGAGTCCAAATTTGTGGCTCAATAATAGTGTAACCAAAGCAAGAAACATTAGTAGCGGTACAAATA
>CAYGAB010000161.1:0-2157 GCA_964347725.1 uncultured Candidatus Peribacteria bacterium
ACTTAGAGAGTTTACGTCCGGTAGGGGTGGAGAAGCTGCGGCCAAAATCGCAAAACTTCTTGGGCTTCCCTGCGAAATCGTGATGCCTGAAAATATCACGCCAGAACGAGAAGCCTTACTCGGACGAATTTCGACGCTCGTGCTCACCCCAGAACGGGAGTGGTTATTAGGCTCCATGCGGTATGCCCAAGAGTCAAGCGCAGCCGACCCCCATGCCTTTCTTTTCAATCAATCCGCCAATGAAGCCAATGTGCTGGGACTCACTCGAGTGTTTAAACAGGCCCTCACTCGACAGGAACCCCCTTCATTCCACATTTCCACCGTGGGCACTGGTGGTACTACCACGGCACTGGGCCATGCAAAGCACCCTAAAACCATAAATATTGGGATAGACCCCTCCCTCTCTCCCTCCACAAAAGCTCTAAAAGAGGGGTGGCTTGGATCCTTTCAACACCAATGTCATCAGTATTGGGGCGGCGGAGCGGGAGCCCCATCTCCCCTTGTGACTCGGCATTTAGCCGCCATCAATGAAGTCCGTACGGTTGACTGGCAGACGGCCCTGGATGTAGCCAAGTGGATCGGACAAAAGGGCCTTCATGTTGGCTTGAGCACAGGTGGAAACTTCAAGGCTGCCATGGATCTCATTGGCGAACAACCCGGCACAACCGTCCTCACCATCATTCACGATACTGCGGAGGCGTACAGAAGCATGGGACTGTAGGCGCCAAAAATTGCTTGGCTGAGGAGCTCTGGACTCTGCGACCGACGCTAGGTAAGCTATCGCCATGGATTGGATTTCAATGATCATGATCGTCGGCGGGCTGTGTTTGTTTGAAACGGTGAGCAGCATCGACAACGCCATTATTAATGCAGAAGTTTTGAATACGATGAGTGCCAAAGCACGACGTTGGTTTTTGGTGTGGGGAATTTTATTTGCCGTGTTCGTGGTCCGCGGACTTTTGCCTTGGCTGATTGTATTTTTTACGGCGCCGGAACTTGGATTTATTGGTTCCCTCACTGCCACCTTCAGCAGCGATCCTGCCGTGATTGAGGCCATTGAGTCGAGCGCGCCTATTTTGCTCAACGGAGGAGGCGTATTTTTGATCTTTTTGTTTTTTCACTGGCTATTTTTGGAACCAAAAAATTATGGACTGAGGGGGGAAAAGTTTTTCCACTCTCAAGGTGTTTGGTTCTATGCTGTGGTTTCTATTCTGCTCTGTTTAATCGTTTGGTTCAGCCTCAAAATAAATCCAAACATGGCTTTTGGAGCGGTGGTGGGTTCAACCGCTTTCTTCATCACTCACGGGTTTAAAGAGAACGCCGAAAAGGCCGAAGCAGACATGCTTAAGAAAGGTGGGATGTCTGATGTAAGCAAGATTTTGTACTTGGAGGTGATTGATTCCACTTTCTCTATTGATGGAGTGCTTGGTGCGTTTGCCTTCACGCTTTCTGTTCCATTGATTCTGCTTGGAAACGGACTTGGCGCGATTGTGGTTCGGCAGCTCACCATCGGGAATATCGACCGTATTAAAAAATACATCTATCTTAAGAATGGGGCGATGTATTCTATTTTGATTCTGGGAGGTGTGATGCTGGCTCACAGTTTTGGTGCACACATTCCTGAATGGGTTTCCCCACTTACGACAACCGTAGTGATCTTGTTCTTCTTCTTAAAATCAAAGAAAGCTATCCCGTTTCTTCCTAAGGAAGCGTAGTAGTTTGCGGTGTTTATTGGAAGCGGAGAAAAAGATCATGATCTTTTTTGGAGCGCTCCTGTGTTGAAGAATAAGCCAATAAACAAAAATCGCCCTAAATGTTTCTAATCGTCTTTCAGCATCAGGTGAGAGCTTGGAGTAAAGTGCAGAGCATTGCTGTATCTGTGCTTTTACTTAATCTGTTGATCGTTTCCCGAGGGAAAGACCGGCCAGAAAAAGGTATCTGTCTATTCCTTCTTTCTGAGTACTTAAACCCACTGCAGAACGAGGTGATAGTGGCCAACGGATCTTTGGGAAGATGCCGTCCATCCAGGCTTATTTAGCGATTAGAAACTTAGGGCGCAGGAGGTGAAAAGTGGTGCTGAACCTGATGGGCCACCCTTTTCAGGGTACTTCGTGCCCAAAAATTGGGTCGGGGGTTCCATCGTAGGAGCTTTATACC
>CAYGAB010000162.1:0-2088 GCA_964347725.1 uncultured Candidatus Peribacteria bacterium
GTTTGGGATTCGTCGCCACGGGAAAAAAATTCGGAAGCGATTTTGTCTTAGTTTTTTTGTGGATGGATCGTGCTTGGATTTGAGCGGAATCGCCTTGCAGCCTCAAGACATTTATTTGGCTTACTGGATGCGTGGTTTGGAGCCGATCAATGGCGAATGCAAAATTTACGAAGCTTTTTTGCAAAAAAATGAAAAATGGCTCAAGGATTATTTCTCGCTCCCCTTTCAAGCAAAGCAGCATTTTAAAGAAAGACCACTTTTGATTCGATGGGGCAAAAGCGTTTTGGAAGCTTTGCTCGATTGGGATTTTCTGGAAAATATTTTGCGTGATTTTCAGCTCAAACGCATTCAGCAAAAGTTGTCTCAATCAAAAACTGGGTCTGGAGTGGTGGCCAATGAAAAGATGCTGAAATTTCACGAAAAAGACGCTCGAGCTCAGATCCAAGCCGATTGGCTCAAGGCTTTGGATTGCGACGACGACCACGGTCGCTCGGCTTCCTGAAGCTCAATTTCATGGAAGTTCCTCCGAATCCAAAGGTGGCTCGCAGTTCATTTTCCAAGAAACGGGCGTAAGAAAAGTGCATGTGTTCTGGCCAGTCGCACTCAAAGCTGAAATGTGGAGGGCCGGTGCTGATTTGTTCCACACCCAAAACCGCGAAGCGTTTTCTTCCACGTCCACCTGTTGGGGCGTGTTTTGTCATGGCTTTCTGCAGCCAGTAGTCCAATTGATCTTGAGGAATGACTTTTCGACGTTGATTGTGAACTTCAATGGCTAGGTCTAAAATTTTGAAGATGTGTTTTTTTTCTTTGGCCGAGGCAAATACAACGGGAGCCCATGGCACGTAAGCCATTTTATCTTTCAAATGGTGAATCATCCATTGCTCAGAATCCTCTCTTTCGGATCCTTTTTTGATGTCGATTTTATTGACGACGATGATGAGGCCTTTTTTCTCTTCCAAAATGTATTCGCTCACGTGGCAGTCTTGGTTGGTCACTCCTTCTTCAAAGTCCATGACCAAAACCCCGATTTCAGCTTCAGAGGCAGATTGCAGGGTTCGTAGGATGCTGTATTTTTCGATTCCTTTTTCAATTCGGCCTCGGCGGCGCATTCCAGCCGTGTCAATTAGAGTGAAATCCTCTTCTTGATACCTAAATGGAACGTGTGCTGCGTCACGAGTGGTTCCAGCGATTTCAGAAGTCACCACACGTTCTTCTCCAAGGAGAGCATTCACTAAAGTTGATTTTCCAACATTGGGCCGTCCTAGAAATGCAATTTTAATTCCCTCGGAAGGCTCTTCCTCTGTGTATTGAGGCGTGAAGCCCATTTTTTTCAGTTCCTTGTGCATTTGATTTTCCATGTTCTCAATTCCGGATCCATGAGCTGCAGAAACAGGAATCGGCTCTCCAAAGCCCAGTTCGTACAAATTGAATGTTTCTTCTGCAAATTTTGCGTTGTCGCATTTGTTTGCAACGAGCACCACTGGCTTTTTGGCTCGTCTCAAGAGGTCGGCTGCGTGAAAATCCTCTGAAGTTAAGGGGTGACGAATGTCCACCACCCACAAAATCATATCTGCTCCTTGAATGGCGATGTGAGATTGAGCTTGGATGTTGGCCTCAATGTCTCCATCTTCTCGGTTTAGCTCTAGTCCACCTGTGTCGACCATCATGACGGGAATTCCCTCCAAATCCATTTGGCGGTACAATCGGTCACGCGTGGTTCCTGGAATGTCCGATTCAATGGCCATCCTATGCCCCACCATTCGATTAAAAAGACTGGATTTGCCTACATTCGGGCGACCAACAATGGCTACAACGGCTGAATTCATTTATGAAAGCTAAAGATTTGATTTCCAGGTTAGCAGAGGAGCGCCCAAACCTCAAGGTGCTTGTGGTCACTAAGGGGCGTTCTGTTTCGGAAATTCGAGATATTTTGAATTCAACAGGTTTAGCTAGGATTGCTGAAAATCGACTCGCAGAAGCACTTTTGAAATTTCCTGAGATTCCTCTCGGCCTAGAAAGGCATTTTATTGGGAAATTGCAAAGCCGCAAGATACCAAAAATCGTGGAACTTTTTGATGTGATTCAAAG
>CAYGAB010000163.1:0-2065 GCA_964347725.1 uncultured Candidatus Peribacteria bacterium
TACGGGCGTTGGGTTTTATAACACATCGGTTTACGACTTTCACAAACTTCTGGATGATCAGAAAGATATTTCCAAGAACTTGCGAAACTACATCAGCGGTTTTTCCGAAAATGTTCAGCAAATTATTGAGAAGTTTGATTTTGAAAAACATCTTGCCCGTCTTGAGGGCGGTAATCTTCTCTATCTCATTATCAAAGAGCTGAATAAGGTTGATCTGCATCCTGATGCGGTTAGTAACACTGAGATGGGTTACGTTTTTGAAGAATTGATTCGGAGATTTTCCGAGCAATCCAATGAAACTGCTGGTGAGCACTACACTCCGCGCGAGGTGATTCAAATGATGGTTGAGGTGATGTTTACGATGGATAAACATTTGCTCAAAAAGGAGCACACGATTAAAACCATTTACGACCCTTGTTGCGGTACGGGTGGCATGTTGGCGGTTTCCAAGAAATTTATTGTAGAGCATATCAATTCCAAAGCGGATATTTACCTGTATGGACAAGAGCTGAATCCCGTGACGTACGCCATGTGTAAGGCGGACATGCTCATTAAAGGAGAAGATGCCGACAAAATCAAAGGTGGTGAAAAAGATCACTCTAAGGCAAGCACGCTCTCAAACGACCAATTTATCGACCAACATTTTGATTACTGCCTTACGAATCCTCCCTTCGGTGTAGATTGGAGAAAAGATCAGGAAGCGGTTGAGCGCGAGGCGCAGCGTGGCCATGCGGGCAGGTTTGGCGCAGGCACTCCGCGAAGTTCCGATGGCCAGTTGCTCTTTCTTCAGCACATGATTTCAAAAATGCAGAATCCTCTCAATGGTGGAGGGCGCATTGCAATTGTCTTTAACGGTTCGCCACTTTTTACGGGTGATGCTGGTAGTGGTGAAAGTGAAATCCGTCGCTGGATTTTAGAGAATGACTGGCTTGAAGCGATTGTTGCTCTACCTGACCAGCTTTTTTATAACACGGGTATTTCGACTTATGTTTGGTTTTTAACCAACCGCAAAGAACATGAGCGCAAAGGGAAAGTTCAACTGGTAGATGCTCGAGGATTTTTCAAGAAGATGCGGAAAAGTTTGGGGAACAAACGCAATGAAATAACCGATGAAGATCGAATTCATATTGTGAAGCTTTATGAGGAGTTTAAGAGCTCAAAGCATAGCAAAATTTTCAAAACTACAGATTTTGCATTTAGGCAGATTACGATTGAGCGACCGTTAAGACTCAATTTTCAAGTAAGTGCAGAAAGAATTGAGTGCGTGAAAGAACAGTCCACATTTAAGGGCTTAGCTGAAAGTAAAAAGAAAGGCGATGCGGGAATTTTGGAGATTGAAGAAGGAAAGGCATTTCAAAAAGAGGTCTTATCTGTGCTTGAAAAACTGGATAGTAAACTGTATCGAAACCGTGAGGCCTTTCTTGAGGCTTTTGACGAAGCTTTCAAAAAGGCTGGCATAAAACTGCCTGTTTCACTTAAAAAAGGGATTTTGGAAGGTTTAAGCGAACGTGACGAGGAAGCCGATATCTGTTTGGATAGCAAAGGTAATCCTGAGCCAGATAGTGAACTGCGTGATACCGAAAATGTCCCCTTTGAACAGGATATTTATGAGTATTTTACAAAAGATGTGAAGCCGTATGCGCCTGATGCATGGATTGATGAAAAGAAAGTGGACGATAAAGACGGTAAAGTCGGCCGTGTTGGGTATGAAATTCCAGTTACTCGATATTTTTATGAATATCAATCGCCTCGCACACTTGAGGAAATTGAGGCGGATATTGAAAAGGTTGAGAATGAACTTCTTGGCTCGTTTAAAGAATTAACCAAATAGTCCATGAAAATTTGCACACTTTCGCCATCAGCCTATGTCCTGCGCAAACAATGGGAGCGCGAGGATAAAAAGCTGTTTGCAAAGTTTCGCAAAGATGAGGGCAAAATCCAGATCATCAATGCACTGGCGGAGATGTTAACGAGGCTAGAGGCGGGGAAAAGAGATCAAGTTTTATTTCACTGTTAAATGAATTATAAATGCAGGTTCAACTAAAAAAACAGCACAGTAGATACT
>CAYGAB010000164.1:0-2053 GCA_964347725.1 uncultured Candidatus Peribacteria bacterium
CTTTTGGGATTTTTACGTCCATGACTTCCATTTCTCCGCTGATCGTCACCATGATGCCGTTCACTTCTGCTTCAATGTGTAAATTCTTCAGTTGTTGTTTGATTTGCTTGGCTTGTTTTTGTAGTTTGTAGAGGTCTTTGGCTTGATCGAAGAGTCCCATTTTAAGGTGGATTAAAGAATCTTGAATCAAAGATATACTGGGGCTTCCAAAAAAGGAAGGGGGAACTTTTGTTTTTTTGCTTGCCTTGGCGGATTAATCTAGGTAGAATCCCTCAGCAATCAATAGCAATCATTTTTTGTTTTATGGATTCTATCGCCCTCTCAGCTAAAGTTCGTGACAAGGCCAATTCAGCTCAAAGTTACCGTCGTTTGGGATTGATCCCTGCGGAGTATTATGGGCATGGCGTTGAAAATGTCAGCATTGTTTTGGAATACCAAGCTTTTCGTAAAGCCTTCCGTCAAGCGGGAGAAAACACCATCATCGAGTTGACCATTGAAGGTGAAGGTAAGAAAGATGTTTTGGTTCACCGGGTGGACAAGCATCCTGTGAGCAGCGATTACATTTACATCGAATTCATCAATGTTCGCATGGATGAAGAAGTGACGACTCACGTGCCAATCAAAATGATTGGGCAAGCGCCTGCTGTAAAAGAACAAGCTGGTATTTTGCTTCAACATTTGGACCAGATTGAAGTTCGTTGTTTGCCAAAGGATTTGATCCATGAAGTTGAAGTGAGCATTGAAAGTCTTGTTGATTTCCACACGGCCATTCACGTTTCTGATCTAGTCGTTCCTGCCAAGGTAACAATTTTGACCGAAGCGGACACCGTTATTGCCAATGTTCAAGCTCCACGAGTTCAAGAAGAAGAGACTGCTGTTGAAATGGATGTTTCCAAGGTAGAAGTGACCACTGAAAAGAAGAAAGACGGAGAAGCTTAAATCAACCCTTCAAATCAAAAGAGCCTTTGAGTGATCAGAGGTTCTTTTTTATTGTGCTTCACGGCACTCTCCTGAGTTTGGGTCGTAGATCAGCTGCGTTGGGCATTCGCAGATCACTCCATTTAGAGTTCCGCCACTTGCTTTGCAGTGGTAAATCATGATTCTGGTGTCGTTGGTGGCAAAATTCAACTGCTCATTTAGCAGATCTTCTTGGTAGATTAGATTTTGAATTTTTTCATTTAGAGCTTTTATCTCTTGTTTTTTCCAGAAATGGACGCCGCCACCAATCAAAATCATGGGAAGCACAGCGTAGGCTAGAACAGCGGGCTTGGAAATGGTCATGAGATTTGTTAGGTTTTTTCCCATAGTTTTTTAAAAATAGGGATAGAGAAAGTGGACAGCAGGAAGCCAATGCTTGGGACAATTGCGTTGATGAAGGGTGAGGGCAAATCAGCGAAACTGAAAAATAAAACGACCACTGCGTAGGTCAGCAAGGCAATGATTGATTTTCTGGCAAGGCTGGTTTCCCACGCTTTGTCCGCCTCAACACGTTGGTTGCGAGCGTTGATCTCATCGATTTGTTCTTGTAGGGTCTGGAGCGTGGTCATACGAAAGTATTGTATCGCAAAAAATCATATTGGTATATTCTGTGTCGGTATGAATCAAGCACTCAAATGCTCACAATGCGGTTGTGACAACACCTATCAAGACATGCACGCGTGGGTTTGTCTTGAATGTTCTCACGAATGGAATCCTTCTGAATCAACAGTTGAATCGGAAGGGGAGGAGGTTCTTGATGCCAATGGAAATGTTCTTCAGGACGGTGATTCTGTGACGGTCGTGAAAGATTTAAAAGTAAAAGGCTCCTCGGACATTAAGGCGGGAACAAAAGTTAAGAACATAAGATTGACGGACGGCCACGATGGTCACAATATTTCTTGTAAAATCGATGGCGCTGGTTCGATGTACCTGAAGTCAGAGTTTGTTAGGAAAGCGTGATGAGCTTCGCCCTCAATTTGTCTGCATTTTCTCCTAGATGTTTCTTTTCAGAATTTGTGTTTTTTGGATAACGAAAGGTGATGTCATTGTTTTTCTTGCGACCAAAAACATGCAG
>CAYGAB010000165.1:0-2042 GCA_964347725.1 uncultured Candidatus Peribacteria bacterium
CCGGAGCACCGTGCTGTCGGTCAAATCACGCTGCATTCTGGACAGGGGTAATTTCTCAGAAAAATGCCCAAACAAGGCATTGGCGAGCCCCAAATTGCCTTCACTGTTTTCAAAATCAATGGGATTCACTTTGTGCGGCATGGTGGAAGAACCCACCTCTCCCTCCTTGAGTTTTTGCTTGAAATGACCATAAGAAATGAGCATCCACACGTCTCGATCAAAGTCCAAGACAATCGTGTTAAAACGCCGAATCACGTCTGAAAGTTCAGCCAAATAATCGTGAGGTTCAATTTGAGTGGTGTACTTCAACCAAGTGAGTCCAAGAGATTCAACAAAAGCCTTGGACGTTTTCAGCCAATCCACTTCTGGATAAGCAACACAGTGCGCGTTGAAATTTCCGGTGGCTCCATTGAATTTACCCAAGAATTCCTGTTTTTGAAGCTGCTCCCATTGACGCAAAAGACGCGCTCCGACGTTCTTCAATTCTTTAGCAATGGTGGTGGGAGAAGCCGGCTGACCGTGAGTTCGAGACATCATGGGAATGTCCGAACAGGCCACAGAAAGATCCCTCAAGGCCTCTAAAATTTGCTTCATGGCCGGCAACATAACCTGATGAGTGGCCGCTTTGAACATTTGCCCGTAGGCCAAATTGTTGATGTCTTCGGACGTGCAGGCAAAATGAAGAAAAGGGATCAAATCTTCCCGCTTGAGGGCCTTGAGCGCTTTTTGCAAAAAATACTCCACGGCCTTCACGTCGTGATTAGTGGTTTTTTCAATTTCTTTCACCTCTTCCCCAAATTCAATTTGAAATTCCTTGTAGAGTTTGCGCAAAGCTTTGACTTGAACCTCAGATAAAATACTTGTTCCTTCCAATTTCAAAACATTGCATAGATGAATCAACCATTCAATTTCCACGGCCAAACGAGCACGGATCAATCCCGACTCAGAAAAAATCACCGCCAATTCCTTAACTCGTTCACCGTAACGTCCATCCAAAGGATTCAATGCGAACAAAGCGGGATCAGAAACTTCAGCCATTGAGAACGGGGTTAGTGTCAAAACCGGCTTGCACCAATTTCATGTGATTACGAGTTTTTTTAGCCAAATCTTTGTCCGAAAGTCCCAAAATCCTCAGCACCGCTTGAGCACAATTGGAAGTGTCCAAGATCGTGAGAACGGGAGTTTCACTCGGCATCTGCAGCGTGGAATGCACATTGGTCAAATAGTCGGATTTGTCGGCAAAAGGAGGACAAGCAATCACGGGAAAATGCGTGGCCCCTGCCACCACTCCACTCAAAGCATTGGAGCGCCCAGCAATCGTGACAAAAACAATGGTCTCTTTTTTCTCATTGAATTTCTCAATGATTTCCAAGGTTTTAACAGGAACCTTGTGCGCCGAACTCACGTAAATCTCATAATGCACCCCATAATCCTTCAAAACATCCGCAATTTTCTCCGCATGATCCAAGTCGGACTTGGACCCTAAAATGAAAGCAACAATCATAGAAGTGAGTTAAGAACAATTTAAGATTAAAGCATGACGGAAAATCACTCAATCTCTTTTCAAATATCCCGCCAAATTCCCTTCCAATCTGGCCATCACGTCACTGGGTTCCGCCACGAAAGTCTGCCCCGTGATGCGCTCATAAGCTTCAATGTATTTTTGAGCGGTTTGCACCAAAATTGCTTCTGGAATTTCCGGAACCGGCCCATCTCCGGTGAACCCTTGATTGGCCAACCACAAACGCAAAAACTCCTTGTTGATATTGTCCGGCTCTTCCCCCGCCGCCAATTTGGATTCGTAAGTGTCCGCAATCCAGAATCGAGACGAATCAGGAGTGTGAATTTCATCGATCAAGACGATTTCTCCGGCTGCATTTCGGCCAAATTCATACTTGGTGTCCACCAAAATGACGCCTTGCTTTGCCGCAATCTCAACTCCACGGGCGTACAAACGCCGAGTGTAGTCCGCCAGTTGATCCCACTCAGCTTGAGTCAAAATACCCTGAGCCACGATTCCTTGAGGAGTGATGTTCGTGTCG
>CAYGAB010000166.1:0-2020 GCA_964347725.1 uncultured Candidatus Peribacteria bacterium
CCCGTGCCCGATCCGCGCGTGAAAATGAAGTCGCTCAAAACCGGACAGGAGGGCTTGGTGATGAACGTACGCATCAACTCAAAACACTTTGGCGAGAAGGAACTTTTAAAAGACACCGTGCTCAAAGTGGAACACGGCGACCGTGTGCTGATTGAAGGCCCAAACGGATCCGGTAAAAGCACTCTGCTTGGAATTCTGAGCGGAAAAGACAAAGATTTTGATGGCACGATAAATCTTCGTGCTAACCTTAAAATCGGCTACTTGGGCCAGTTCTCGGGACTTGACCAAAACAAAACGGTGCTCGACGAATTCGGGAATCAGACTCAAATTGAATACACCAGTGGCCGCAGCGTACTCGCCAACTTTTTGTTCCCCGCCGAACTCGTGGACAGCAAAATCAAAACCCTCAGCTACGGCCAACAACGCCGCCTGGAATTTGCCATTTTGCTCACCAATAAACCCGACGTCTTAATTTTGGACGAACCCACCAACCACCTGGACATTTTCCTTCGTGAAGATCTGGAACGCTTCCTGCTCGACCAAGAAGTAGCCATGATCCTCATCTCCCACGACCGATATTTTGTGAACAAAGTGGGCATCACAAAAACGCTCAAACTACGTTCGAATTGATCTGCACTGCTCGAGAGGGTATGGTCTTTGCATTAACCTCCACCTCCCATGAAAAACCTCCTCCGCACCGCATCTGCCTCCATCGCCTCTTTAGCAGTCAGTGCCCCTATGGCTCTTGCTGAATGTACGCTCAACGGCGAGGAAATTCCTTGTGAAGAATTGGAAGAAATGGCTGGCCCTTTCTTAGCAGCAGGACTTGGTATTTTCTTGCTTCTTGGTGTTTTTGGAATCGCTGCCACTGTTTTCTGGATCATGATGCTCGTTCACGCAGCCACTCACGATATCAAAGACAAAGCAATGTGGATCATCCTCATGGTATTCACCGGAATCGTTGGGGCCGTGATTTACTACTTTGTCGTTAAAAAGAAGATGAAGTAGTTGCCCGCCTTAAGTAGGTGACTCCGAACAGCAGTCCAGAAATCAAAAATATGTAAGCCGGAAAAGCTACGTGTTCGAAGTTCCAAACTTGAATGGTCAGCAGGCCTATACCTGCATTCAAGCTACCCGCCAAATACCCCCACGGAAGCTCGCTTTGGGGAAACCGATAGGCCTTCACAAGCGTCGGCAGAGCCGCAAAAATTTCTGAAAACAGCGCAAACAAAATAGCTATATTTGGAGTTTCGGTAATAGCCCATAAAAGAAGTCCTACTAAAGAAAAAGCCCCACAAATGAGGTCAAACCGCGAGAGCTTCCATTGTGCTTTTTTGTTCACAAAAGAAGCCAGCAAAATCATAAAAGGGTTGAATCCAGCCATAAAGGTGGTGAGCGCTAAAAGTCCAACTCCTTGGCTGAGTTCTGCGGCAGCCGCTATAAAAGGTGCCATGGACCAAATAAAATAAGACACCCGATTGGGCTGTACCTTGCCTTTAAGCGTCGCAAGAAAATACGTAAAACTCCCCAGAAAACTGATAGCCACTCCCACGAGTACGAATCGTTCATCAAGCATGCCCGGAGTCTAGCAAATCGAGCTTCTCTTGTCTTGTGAGACGTTTGATTTCAGCTTCTCTAGCCCTCGCTTCGCTCAAACTTAGACAGCGCTCGCTGTACACCAATTCTACGGGCCTCCTCGCCCGAGTGTACTTTGCCCCACTTTTCAAGTGGTTGTGCGCGTGCAAACGCTTCTCTAAATCCTTTGTTGAACCTGCATACAAACTGCCATCCTTACAACGCAGCAAATAAACGACCCACGTCACTGTTCCGGCTCTATCCATTGTTTGGAGTGGGTTCGCATAATAAAAAGCATCCCAGCAATCATGAGCACAAAAGCAAGCCATTGATGCCCGGTAGGCACTTCATCCAACAAAAGGTAGGCAAGGAAAAAACTAAAAACGGGCGTGCTATTGATGATGGCGGTGGCCTTGGACAAGTCCATTCTATGTAAGGCAATTTG
>CAYGAB010000167.1:0-2004 GCA_964347725.1 uncultured Candidatus Peribacteria bacterium
GATGCCATCTTCAAGAGTGGGATCTAAATCGTAAGCTTCTACCCACAAATCATCCAGAGGCTCCCCTGGGTTGTTGAAATTTTGCCAGTCTTTGGGGTTCTCTGTTGAGTCGTGGCGAAGTTGCCAGTCAGTCAAACAGCCGGTCAAAGCCAAAGAAGGAAGTAAAGTTTTCATGTGAATGAGGTTAATTCCTCTTCACTGTAAAACACTCACCTTTACGAAGTCCTGACAAAACTCTGAAAAGAACCTTAAATGTCCAAATTCTTCACTCGTTTGGCGTGGGTCTGGATGAATTTTTTGCGTGGCGCAACCTCACTGCCCATCAAAGTGTCAAAAATGTGATCGGCGCGTTCGGCGTCTTCCACTCGAACTCTGTACATGGAGCGACGCTCTGGATCCATGGTGGTTTCCCACAGCTGGACTGCGTCCATTTCTCCAAGCCCCTTGTAACGAGAGATGGATGGCTTTTTTTCTCCAAATTCCACAATGATGCTATCTCTTTCTGTGTCCGAGTAAGCGTATTTGATCGTCTTCCCGTGGCTCAATTTGAACAAGGGTGGCTGAGCAATGTACAGGTAACCAGCGTCAATGACTTCTCGGAAATAACGGAAGAATAGCGTCAACAAAAGCGTCCGGATGTGAGCTCCGTCGACGTCGGCATCGGTCATTATTACAATGCGGTGGTAACGTAAACGCCCCAGGTCAAAGGTCTCCCCTATTCCGCCGCCCATGGCGATCACCAAGTTTTTCACTTCATTGTTGGCCAACATTCGGTCCAAACGAGCTTGTTCCACGTTCAAAATTTTTCCTCTCAAAGGCAAGATGGCTTGGAATTCACGATTGCGACCCTGCTTGGCACTTCCTCCAGCCGAATCTCCCTCCACAATGTAAATTTCGGAAACGGAAGGGTCTTTGCTGGAACAATCGGCCAGCTTTCCTGGCAAGGTCATGCCCTCCAAAGCTCCTTTCCTTATGACGGTGTCTCGAGCAGCCCGTGCGGCCAAACGAGCCCGTTGTGCCAAAGAACATTTTCCGATCACTGAACGAGCGTCCGCTGGATTTTCATCCAAGTATTGCTCTAGAAAAGCTCCAAATTCAGCTTCAACCGCCGTTCTCATTTCAGCATTTCCCAACTTCGACTTGGTTTGACCTTCAAACTGAGGGTCGCCTAGTTTCACAGAAAGGACAGCGGTGAGCCCTTCACGAACGTCATCTGAGGAGAAATTTTGATCTTTCTCTTTGATGAGTTCATTTTTTCTAGCGTAGTTGTTGATCACACGGGTCAAAGCACTTCTGAAACCCGTCAAATGCATTCCTCCTTCTGGAGTGTGAATGTTGTTGGCAAAGGTATAAACGGTTTCTTGAAAGGCCTCCGTGTACTGAACGGCCACCTCAATGATTCCTTCGTCCACCTCTTTTTCCATGTACATGATGTCTCCCATTCCCATCTTTCCTTTGTTCAAGTGTCGAACGTAGGACTTGATTCCTCCTTCAAAATAGAACATGGCTTTGCGTCCGTCCCTTTCGTCTTGAATGCGAATGCTCACCCCTTTGGTCAGGTAGGCTTGTTGACGACAACGATTCACAATCGTTTCAAAAATAAAATTTGTGTCCTGAAAAATTTCTGTATCTGGAAGGAAAGAAATCACAGTTCCCGTTCCTTCTGAGGTTCCCACAATCTGCAAGTCTCCCTGAGGATCTCCTTGTTTGTAGTCTTGGACGTAGTGCTTGCCATCTCTGAAAACTTCCGCCTTCAAATGAGCGGACAGGGCATTCACAACCGAAGCCCCCACTCCATGCAGACCTCCTGAAACCTTGTAGCCTCCTCCTCCAAATTTTCCACCCGCGTGCAAAACCGTGAAGACCGTTTCCAAGGCAGAACGACCTGTTGTTTTGTGTTTATCGACGGGAATTCCACGGCCGTCGTCGGAGACTTTTAAATAGCCGTCGGCCTGAATGTCCAAAGTTATGTTCTTGCAATGTCCAGCCAGAGCTTCGTCAATC
>CAYGAB010000168.1:0-1994 GCA_964347725.1 uncultured Candidatus Peribacteria bacterium
ATCTACAACGAAGCCGATCATAAAAAAATCTTCATGGGCTTGAAAACTTGGAAGAATGCGCCCAAGGGCAAAATTCTGAAAAGCGACGTGGTCATTGCCAAAAACTACCTGCATGAAGAGCACGTGAAAAAACTCGAACAGATGGTGTCGGCGTACCTCGATTTGGCGGAAACACGAGCAAGAAATAGCCAGGTCATGAACATGAAAGATTGGGATGTATTTTTGCAGCAATTTCTGGAGCTTTCCAATACGCCGATCCTCACCACCCTTGGCGCGGTTTCCATGCTGGAGGCAAAGCTCAAGGCAGAATCAGAGTACGACAAATTTCGAGTCATTCAGGATAGAACTTTTGAGTCTGACTTTGATCGAGTGGTGAAAACTTTAGAATTGAAAGACACGAGCGATTGACGAAATCTTTTTTCAGTCTACAGTGGGTTCTAGAATTTCACCCAAGATTCAAATGTCTAAAGAAACAGGCGCTCGCGCTAACGAGGTAATAGACCCTCTAGATGTAAAAGGATTGATGGCACTACTCCAGGAATGTCTCCAAGGTACTCAGCAGTTGACCTCAGATGTTCAGGCCCTAACAGGTGATGTTCAGACAATAACAGGTCGCGTTAATGCTATTGCTTCAGCCATAAATGACCGTACTCAAGAAGCAACTGTTCATGTTCAGACCCCAACAGATCGCATTGAAACTTCAGACTGGCACCCGGAAGACCTGCCTCCTTATGTAGGGGCACTTCGCCCAAAAACCTTAAAGGAACTAGGACTAACAAGAAAGCCTGTACTTTTTGCTCCACGAGAGGGGTATCATAGTGGTAGAGGTTATAGTCAGCAGCTGGTTGGACCTTCTGGATGGAAGGCTGGAGATTGAACTCTCGAGAGAGAATCAGCTTGATAGGTGAGTACGTACTCACTATAATAGTGATGTGTTTTTATACATCATCTAGCCCTTCGTAAAATGGGAGTCAATAACGTTTTCGAACAGATTAAGAAAATCAACGAACATGGACAGGAATTCTGGAGTGCTCGTGATTTAATGACTCCGCTTGGTTATGTTGAATGGAGGAAATTTGAAGGCACTATTGAGAGAGCAAAAGATGCATGTAAGAACAGTGGGCAAGAAATTGAAAACCATTTTGGCGGCGCCGCCAAAATGGTTTTAATCGGTTATGAAACCAAAAGAGAGGTGTTAGATTATTCACTCTCTCGATACGCTTGTTATCTAATTGTTCAAAACGGAGATCCGAGAAAAAAAGAAATAGCTCTGGCTCAAACCTACTTTGCGATCCAGACTCGAAAACAAGAGGTTCAAGACGCCTTGCTTGAAGATCAAAAACGCGTGTTGCTTCGTCAGGAAATGACAGGTCACAATAGAAAATTGGCAGAGGCAGCCAGTGATGCGGGAGTCAAAAACTATGGCGTTTTTCAGAATTATGGCTACATTGGGCTTTATGGTGGACTGGGTCAAAAGGAAATCCATAAGAAAAAAGGACTCAAGAAAAGCCAAAAAATTCTTGATCACATGGGAAGCGAAGAGCTTGCTGCCAATCTTTTCCGTGCAACACAGGCCGAAGCAAAGTTACGTCGTGAAAATATTTACGGTGAACAAAAGGCAAATGTAGCTCATCATGAGGTTGGGAAAAAGGTACGAAAAACGATAAAAGAAATTGGTGGAACGATGCCTGAAGAGTTGCCTCCTGCAGATGCTCTAAAGAAAGTTCAAACAAGACTTAAAAAATCAAAGTAATGCTCACCCACAGACTTGACGCCACACTGCTGAAGACGAGGGACAATTATGTCACCAAGCTCAAAGAAATGGGTGTGAAAACGGTGGGGGATTTGTTGACCTATTTTCCGAGGGATTATCGAGACGAGCAGGAGTTCACCTTGATCAATGACATGAGAACCGATGAAGTCAATGTGGTGCAAGGGAAGGTGGAATACATCGCGGCCAATCTCACCAGAAACGGAAAAACCATGGTTAGGGC
>CAYGAB010000169.1:0-1985 GCA_964347725.1 uncultured Candidatus Peribacteria bacterium
GGCTAAGTCCGAGAGTTCTTTTCATGACCATCGGCACCAAGACATTTCCTTCAATTTGTTGCAATAAAATAATCACACCCAAAGCCCAAAGAGCCAGCCACGCCGATTCGTTGAAAGCCACCATGAGCGCTGGAAGGCCAGCAAAAAGAGGACCAGCCACAGGAATCAATTCAGCAATTCCAGCCATCATGGCTAAAGTCAAAGCATTGTCCAAACCTAGAATCAAAAAGGCAATCAGACTCAAAACGAACATCAAAAGCATGAGGATCATCTGCCCGCGCAACCATTGCCCAACCTGGTCTTTGATGGCTTCCATTTTTTTAAAAACATACTTGCCATGCCGAGAAGGGAAGAGTGAAATAAAAAATCCTTCCACTCCACGTTCGTCCACAACCAAGAAAAAAGTCAAAATGAGCACCAAGAAGAAATTGAAAATCCCATTGAAAATATCCTTGATCAATCCGATGGTGTTGCCAGCAACGGCCTGAAGCTGAGTCTCAATGGTTTCTAAATAACTCAAGGCTTGATTTAGAACTTGCTGCTTGTCCAGCTGCTCCACATTCAGCTCCACCCATTGCCTGAAAGATTGTGGCAACCAATGAGGCAAATTTCCAGCGTCCAAAGTTTGAACCAAAGCACTGAGGTTTCTGGCCATTTCAATCAACTGTTCCGCCACCAAAGGAATCAACTGAGAGATGAAAAATCCCAACAGAAACAAAAGACCCAAAAACATGATCAAAACACTGATTGCCCGGGGCACCTTTCGTTTTTCAAGCCTGTCCACCATCGGATCCAAAGCGGCGGCAAACAAAATCGAGACAAATAAAATAAGCAGAACCGTGCTGATTTGAGTGACAAATTGCGCCAAGGCCAAGAGAACTAAAACCGCCACCGTGGATTTGGCAACACTTTGCCAGGAGAGATGAACCACCACTTCTTTTTCTTTGTTTTTTTCCTCAAGGACTTCACCCGAATCCAGAGGAGACAAATCTTCTTCCTGACTCCACTTTGAAATCAATTTTTTCAAAAAAGTGATGCGTTCTTTGGATTGAGCAATGATTTTTTTTAAAGGCTGAGCCATGTTTTAAGCAGTTAAATAGAGAAGCAAAAGATTCACAACCACCCAGGCCACCGTGGTCACCACCAAACCAAGAACCGCATATTGAATGATGGTTTTCCCTTGGTCTTTGTCATCCGTGATTCCTCCAGCAATGTAAAAATAAGCTCCAACCACAATCATCAAAATAGAGATGAGGCCCGAAAGATTGATCAAAAATTCCATCGCAAAGGTGATGAAATACGGTGCCATCCATAAGTGGACATTGCCAGTCTTAAAAGCACAAGCCAGATAACTTTCCATGGCAGATTGACTCTCATCTCCAGAATTACTGTATGCCTCGAGCTGACTCAAAAAGAAATCTTGATCGTCAAAAATCATTTTCCAAGCCAACCAATCTTCCTTCTCGCTTGGGTCACAACTGACGCCCAAAAGTTCCTCATTGTAACTCGGCAGCAAACTTGTTGCAGCGTGAACGGGAGCCGTTGCCATCATTAAATTTAATCCGACAAAGAGAGCAAAAACGGCACGAAAAATCATGAGCGTAAGTTAACTAAAAACAATCTATCACTCAAAAAGAATAGTTCCAAGGCGGATCATGCTGGAACCCTCCTCCAAAGCAATTTCAAAGTCAGCGCTCATGCCCATGGAACATTCGGGCAAAGTGCCCTGCAAAGACTTGAGGAGTTTGAATTCAGCACGCACACCATTTTCTCCAACTTCTTCAATAGGAGAAGCCATGCCCATGAGTCCGATCAGATTCACGTGAGGCAATGACCGCACGGCAGAGATCAAATCAGAAAGTTCTTCAGGGAGAACTCCAGATCGATTCGATTTTCCAGATAAATTCACTTGCAAGAAAATTCGCATGGGCTTGCCACATTCCGAAATCAATTTTGCCTGTTCTAAATTCTCAACACTTTGAATC
>CAYGAB010000170.1:0-1687 GCA_964347725.1 uncultured Candidatus Peribacteria bacterium
AGCGTCGTCTTTGAACCATTGAGATTGAATCACTTGGGCGGTTTTTGCACCGACTCCAGGAAGCGCAGTGAGTTCTTCTAGGCTTGAAGGCACTTCTTTTCCGAGCAGAGCTTTGGCCGTTCCAATCAAGGCCTTGCTCTTTGCGTTGGGATAGCTGATGGAGGCAATGAGGCTGCGTACTTTTTCTTCACCCAGTTGCAAGATGTCTTCGGGCAGGGTGGCTTTGTCTCCTGAAAAAAGTTTGAGCGTGACTTTGTTGACGCGTTCGTCCGTGCATTGCGCGGATAGAATCACGGCCAAAAGCAGCTCAAAAGCATTTCTGTGTCTCAAAGGAGCTTGAGGGTTTGGAAAAGCCTTTTGTAATAGGTCTACAATTCTGACGATCTTGTTTGCGTCCATGGGTCTGTTGCGACATGAGAGCTGCCATCCACGTAGGAAACGGCGGGTTTTTCTGGACTTTCCATTTCATTTAAAATTTCGGTTTGGCCAATTTTTTGATAAGACTGGGCTTGTATGATTTTTGCTTCCAAAATGCGACGTTCTGAACTCAAGGTTTCGTAATCGGCTTGGAGTTGTTGCAGGGTGTAGCCCATGACGGATTTTTGGCTGCTGACTCGTAAAAATCCTCCCAGTCCAATGAATCCCAAAATGACCAAGGAAAGTGAAAGCACACGAACTCCATTTTTAATTTCTTCGGAGAGAGGGCGGCGCTTTTTTCTGCGCTCCAGTGGTCGAACTTTGCGGTGTAGAGGGTCCATCATCATTTAGTTTATCTCACGAAAAGACAGTTCTCAAGGGCTTCCTCCCAAGTTCGATTTGACGGACCAAGCAGATTGAGGAGTTCTGAATGTCTTGGGCGTTTTGCGGCTCGATTGAAGTGCGTGGATGCGACTGGATTTAGTGAAATATTTTTTTTGCTCAGCGCGAAGATTTTTTCGGCCCATTCAAACCAAGTGCAAGCGCCTTGGTTGGCGCCGTGGTAGATCCCGTTTGGGAATCCTTGGGTGACCAATTTCAAGGTGAATTCTGCTAAGTCTGGAGCGTAGGTGGGAGCACTCCATTCGTCGTTCACGACGTCAATTTTAGTTTTTTCTTGGCTGCTTTTGAGCATGAGGTCCAAGAAGCTTTTTTTTGAATTTTCCCCGAGAGATGGAGTTCCAAATAAGCGAGACAAACGGATCAAATGAAAGCTGGCGCCACTTTCTACGACGGCGGTTTCTCCTATGCTTTTGCTGGTGCCGTATTTGTTGATTGGGGAGGGAATGGCTGTTTCTGGGTAGCCTCTTTTTTCTTCTCCAAAAAAGACATAATCGCTTGAAAAATGAATGAAATGGCTGCCTTTCTCTCGGCAAAGATTTGCCCACAAAGCGGGAGTTTTTGCGTTGATGGACAGAGCTTTTTCGTACTCTTCTTCATTTGCTTCAATGGCGTCTACGGCGTTGTGGGCCACGGCATTCAAGATTAAATCTGGGCGAATTGAATTGAAGCAGGATTCTGCTTGGTCGGCTTGAGTCACGTCCAAGTCTTGGTGTCTGGGAGCGAACAATTCAAAGCCGGCCTTTTCAAAATGAAGGTGCAGAGCTTTGCCCAAAAGGCCTGTTGACCCGAGGAGGAGCACTTTTTTCATCATTTGCAGAAAAAACTGTGGAAATTATTGAATTATTTTATTGATGCACAACAATCATTG
>CAYGAB010000170.1:1697-1917 GCA_964347725.1 uncultured Candidatus Peribacteria bacterium
CAAACCCAATTTGGGATGTAGACGGCGGCTCCTGTTTCCATGGGGATTTCTTCTTTTCCTTCGCCTTTGTCCAAAATTAAAATTGAAGAGCCTTGGATTTGAACAAAGACCTCTTCTTCGATTTTGTGGCAGTGTTCGCCGGTCTTTGCGTCTGCGCTGAAATTCGTGATGGTGTAGATTCGTTTCACTTCAAAAGGAGCTTGTTCGTGCAGTTCTAAAG
>CAYGAB010000171.1:0-1917 GCA_964347725.1 uncultured Candidatus Peribacteria bacterium
TCCATACGTAGTACCCCGTATTCCACAAGTAACTGTAAGAGGAAAGGAAGCGTTTGGCGGTTTCGTAATCAGGTTTTTCTTTAAAAGCTTTGAACTCGTAAACCTCGATGCCATCGCGTTCCGAGAGCATGCGACCGATTTTTACGTAGCCCAAGTTGACGTTGGGATATTTGGCTTTCACTTCAATAATATTGAGGGTGTTCTCCTCCTGGGCCAGGCGCTCAGCTGCATACAATTTTTGTTCAAATTCCTCGGCGTCTTGAACCAAGTGGTCTGCGTAAACCACGGCCATCACGGCATCAGGGTCTTTTTTGGCGATGAGGGCGGCTGCGAGTCCGATGCAAGGGCCTGTGTCCTGCATGCTGGGTTCCAGAATAAGATTTTCCAGAGGAAGCTGGGGGAGTTGTTTGAGAACCAAATCTTTGTATTGGGCGTTTGTGCTTACATAAATGTCTTCTGGCTTTACAAAAGAAACGCGATCATAGGTTTCTTGGATCATCGTTCGGCTGGAGACTAGTTTTTGAAACTGTTTTGGTTTTTCGGCGTGGCTCATGGGCCAGAGGCGCGTACCGACTCCGCCGGCTAAAATCACAATTTTCATAAAATGCTTAAGTAAAGTCCAAGGAGCTTATCTCCGAAGAAGAAAGTTAGCATGGTTCCCAGTACAAGAAAAGGCCCCAGGGGGATGGCGGTTTTGCCGGTGGCGATTTTGGTGGCCAGCAAATAGAGGCTAACAACGCTGCCTAAAACGTAGCTCACGAGTATGGCGAGCAAAGTCATGGGCCAGCCAAGAAAAAATCCCATGAAAGCACCGATTCGCAGATCTCCACTGCCGATCCATTTCCCACGGGAGAGTACGTATTGCAGACCAAAGAAGCTGAATCCCACTGCTGCGCCTATGAGTGCACTTTGCACGTCACCGATCCAAATATTGATTAAGAAGGCGTAAACCACGGCTGGGATCATCACGGCGTCGTGGATTTCTTTGTAGCGCAAGTCGTAGAAGAAAATGAAAAGTAGCACGAAGAAAATCGGTGCTAACCATAAAAAGAGTTCCCAATTTTGTACTTGCAGGTAGAGTGCGGCAAAGCTTAGGGCGCTTACGAGTTCCGTCACTGGGTACCAAAAGGAAATTCGTTCCTTGCAGGCGTGGCACTTGCCGCGCAGGCACAAATAGCTTAGGAGTGGCACAAGGTCCCGCGCACGCAGGGTGGTTTTGCAGTGCGCGCAATGGGAGCGGCCTGCAAAAATTCCTTTTTCACCAAAATGAAGTCGAGGCAGGAGCATGCTGAGAAAGCTGCCAGTTAGGAGGCCTCCAATAAAACATAGCAGCGTGTTCCAAAGAATCATGGAGTGGGGGCCGTGAGGATTAAAGCATTATACTGCTCAGCCGCTTTTACGCTGAGTTCGTCGCCGGGCTTGGAGAGTTCGTAGGCTTTTTTGAATTCCCATTTAGCACCTTCAAGATTTTCTTCTGCGAGCCGGATTTGGCCTGCGGTTAAGTGCGCTTCGGCTAGGTTCGGGTCTATGTCAAAGGCGATTTCAATGGTGCTGGCGGCCTTTTCGAGCTCACCGCGTTTCAAATAAATTTCGGCGAGGTAAACATGGCTTTGGGCTTCTTGAGGGAAATAAGAGGTGCTTTCTTCGGCTAGGGTGAGTGCGCGGTCGAGGTCGTTCAGTTGCTCGGTGGCAATGCGCAACGGTTCTTTAAAAAGGCTTAGGCTGCTGTTGTCGATTTTTATAAGGTACTCATAAGAGGCGAGCGCGTCTTCAAAGTTCCCGAGTTTGTTTTGGGATTCGGCCATTTTCAAATAGGCTTCGCTTTCGGGTTCAAAATCGTAGAGCAGGGCGAGTTCAAAGGAGTTCACGGCTTCGGCGTATTCGCCCAAGAACCAGTAAAGAAGGGAAAATTCATCG
>CAYGAB010000172.1:0-1907 GCA_964347725.1 uncultured Candidatus Peribacteria bacterium
ACATCCAATACATTCGCACCCTGAGCTAATTGAATGTTTTGCATTATAAAATCCACTTCTCTTTCAGCAATTGCTGGTGTGCTTTCAGCTTCTTCACCACGTGAATCAAAGGCATTGATTAAGTCTTGCGTATCCATTTGTCTGAATAATTCCCATAATGATACCACAAAAAGCACAAATGGAACAGATAGAGGTTGTGAAGCAAGCAGCATGGACACTAAAAATGGAGCCACAATGTTTTCACTTATTTTATTGAACTTTGAGAAGCTCACAGGCAGCATCTAATCCGACAGACAAGCTTTCAGTCTTTCTCTAACCCCCTCTAGGATCACAGCACGAACAAGATTGCTCCTTTCTCCCTCCATTGAAGTAATAGCACCTCCGCCTTTTTCGCCTGCTTCAGCACGGATTCCGTTCCAATCGAAATTATGCACTCTGGAATCAGCCAATGCAACGGATCTCCCAACAATACGGTATCCTCTAGCAGCTTGAATATCGAGCACTGTAGGAGTAAAAAAAAGTCTGTTTTCGGGCCTCATCCTTTCCCCGCCAAGTCCTAGAAGCATTTTGGTAGCAGCGGCGAGTTTAATTCCATGCTCGTCAACCCTATTGGGCAGAAAACCATTAGATAAGGAAAAAGGGTTTAGGTCACTCTTTGTGGCAATAGTAGGCCTGTCATCTAAAACCACCGAACCAAGTCTAAGGGCTCCATTCAATTGACCCTTCAGTTCATTTTTAATTTGATTGACCAGGCTTGGGACCACAATTCCCCCCGTGACCAAAGCGTCCAAGCCAGCTTCAAAGTCTAAAGGAGACTCTGGGGTAAATTGAACATGGGCCTGTCTAGAGTCAAAGGCATTTGTTTGCGGCTCCCAGAGGTCTATGCACATCCCATTGGAAGTTTGTATCACTTTGGCCCCCTCACGATCACGAACAGATAGTCTATTATTTCCCGGATCCTGACTAGAGGTGGCAATGCGCCAAGCTTCCTCTTGAAAAGCAGCCACCCCTTGAACTAACCACTCAACACCCCCGAATTGTGAACCTGATTCGAGCATAACAGAACCTATGAGGTTCGATTCTAAAATCTTTTCTAAGCAAAGTCAAATGGAGCCACCTGTCGGATTCGAACCGACGACCTACCGCTTACAAGGCGGTTGCTCTACCACTGAGCTAAGGTGGCCCAAAAAAGCTTAGGGAGTCTAACAAGTAATCTAATTTTTTACAACGGGAACTGGGCAATTGGTTCTCTCACCCAACACATCCAAAGATTGAGGGCCAGTCAAACGAGTTCCGTCTCGGAAAATCCAGGTCGGGAAACCCTCGATTTTTTGGTCCAAACAGACTTGAGGTTGAGCGTCTTTTCCTTTTGGGTCGCATTCAATGTAAGGCAACAAATCCACAGAATCGCCAAACATTTTTTTCTGATCTTGGCAATGAGGGCACCAAAAAGCTCCATAAAATTGAGCGTCGGCGTCCACCAAACAGCTCACGAAAGCGTCGTATTTTGTGTCGCGTTCACCACAAGCAGACAAAGACAAAGTGGCCAAAAATAGAAGAGCGAGGATTTTTTTCATGAAAATTTTATAAGGCAAGTGCATGCTACTAGGCTTTTGCCTTGAGTTCAATTAGAATGAAGGGGATTCTTATTCTTAACCTTAATCTTATGATGAAAGGTGAATGCAAGTGGACCAATGGCCTAGCCATGGTTCTTGTCCTTGTTGGGGCTCTCAACTGGGGGCTAGTTGGAGCTTTTGACTTCAACTTGGTGGACACTCTTTTAGGAAGCTGGGCCACCGTGGAACGTGTGGTCTACATCTTGGTTGGTGTGGCGGCTCTTTGGGTTGCCGGAACCACCTGCTGCAAGAGTGCTTGCAAGATGTAATTCGGTCTAAACCGGAAAAAGG
>CAYGAB010000173.1:0-1905 GCA_964347725.1 uncultured Candidatus Peribacteria bacterium
GCCGTATTGATTTCTGGCTAAATTATTGATGAGTTTTTTGCGTTTCTCGGAGAACCCTTGTTTGAAGAGCTGAAATAATTTCGGTAAATCACATGCAATTACTGGTTCATCAAAGACTTCAATTTTAATCACAGCCGATTCTACTTTTGGGGCAGGCCGAAAAGCTTCTCGTGGCACGGTGCAGACCAAACTGGCTTTTCCAAAAAGCTGAACTTCAAGGGAAAGCATGCTTTGTTTCCCATCCTTAGAAATGATTTTTTCAGCGACTTCTTTTTGCACCATCAAGACCAACATTTTTGGCGGATTTCCATTGAGAAATTGATCGTACAGAAAATGATTTAGCAGAGGCGAGGTGATGTAGTAAGGAATGTTGGCCACCACCTTGTAAGGAGTGCTTGGGGCGATGAATTTTAGTGCATCTTCGTGCAAGAGTTCAAAGCCTTCTCGTCGGCCAAATTCTATTTTCAAGAATGGAATCAAATCATTGTCCAACTCAATGGCCGTGAGGTGAGCGGTTTTTTCTAGCAAGGCTCGGGTGAGAAATCCTTCTCCAGGTCCAATTTCTACTAGATGGTCTGTTTTTTGAATTTCCGCTGCGTCCATGATTTTTTTAACAATGGAGTTGTCTTTGAGAAAATTTTGTCCTAAGGATTTTTTGGCTCTGGCCATGGGAGAGTGAGGTCAGGAATTTTAATGAGTTTTCTGGTGTCTGTGTGGCCGCTGATGATTTTAATGTCGGAGCTTTCTATCTTAAAGCTTTCCGCTAGAAAAGCGAACAATTCCGCATTGGCTTTCCCTTTTTCTGGAGCCGATTTTAAGCGAATCTTGATGGTTCCATCGGCCATGGTTTCTACGTAGCGCGCTTCGCGTGATTTTGGAACCACTTTTATTGTGAGGTACATGGGTTTAGACGTGAGTGCTTTTTGGACTGATTTTTTTCCACAACTCCAGGGCGAGAATGCTCGATCCACAGGATCCAAAAATCAAGGCCCAGTCTGAAAAACTCAAGGGAACGGTGCTGAAAATATTCTGAAAAAATGGAGTGTAGATGACCATGTTTTGTAGGCCAAAACTCAAAAGCACGCTCATGAGCAGAAAAGGGTTTTTAAAAAATCCTGTAAAAAAATGTGCGTTTTGATTTCTCACGGAAAATACCAAGAGCAATTCAAAAATGGCCACGGCGGTGAACATCACGGTGCGAGTGTGTTCTATGCTCCCGGATGGAAGCACTTTGAAGTAGAGCCACAAAGATGCGCTCGTTGAAAGAAGTCCAGCCAGTGCGCTGTAAGACACGAGTTCTTTTACAAGATTGATTTTTGGGTTTCTTGGTTTCAAGCTCATCACGTCACTTTCAGCTTTGTCATTTCCGAGTGCAATGGCGGGCAGGGAGTCCGTGAGCAAATTCACCCACAAGACTTGCAAAGGCAAAAAGGGAAGTGGGTTTCCGCTTAAAAAAAGAATGGTGACCAACAAGACTTCGTCGAAGTTGGCGCTCAACAGGAATCGAATGAATTTCTTTATGTTTCTGAAAATGACACGCCCTTTTTCTACGGCCACCACGATGGTGTTGAAGTTGTCGTCCATCAAGACCATTTCACTGGCTTCTTTGGCCACGTCCGTTCCCGTTATTCCCATGGCTATCCCAATGTCGGCGCCTTTTAGGGCTGGAGCGTCGTTCACGCCGTCTCCTGTCATGGCGACAATGTGCCCTTTGGATTGGAGTGCTTTTAAAATTCGTAGTTTGTGAGACGGGTTCACTCGAGCAAAAATTTTCACGCGGTCCAATTTTTTCTTGAGAGCTGTGTCACTTAAATTTTCTAAATCCTGACCGGTCAAAATTTCATCTTTGTCTGTGAAAAGGCCGATTTCTTTTCCAATGGCGGCGGCCGTCAAAGCGTGATCTCC
>CAYGAB010000174.1:0-1899 GCA_964347725.1 uncultured Candidatus Peribacteria bacterium
AAAAACAACCTTTGTACTTCACTTTGCACGAAGATCTTTTGTTGGCGAGCAACGATGCCGAGGAACTTTTGAAGATGGCTGAAATCAAAGAGGAAGACAATTTATGGAACAGTGAACTTTATCAAGATGGGCTTAAGAAATTCGGGCCAGAATTTTTGTTTTATGGGATGCTTTTCCCTGGAGTTCAAGGGAATTCTGGTCCTGCCGTTTTCGGTAAAGTAATGGAGAGTCAGGTTTTGGTTGTGAAGGCGGAAACAGAAGGACTCAAGTTGGACGCTTACATGAGTGCGGATGAGGTGGCGGCTAAAGAAGCCAAAATCAGTTTTGATGATGTGCCTAGGTCAAAACCTTATTTGCACAAGGACATTGCCGCGGATGGTTTGGTGGCCTACATTGAATCTTTTGGATTGAAGCAAAGTTTGATGGCGGCCGAAAAGGTGAACGGCGAGGATTCGGTTTTGGAACCTGTTACGGCTTTTTTCCGCCAGTATTTCTCTTTGGACTTTGAGAAGGAATTTTTGAGTTTCATGGACAAAGGTTACTCTTTTGGCGTGACGAAAAATGGAGCAAGTGTGGTTCCTGGATTTGCGCTCAATGTGGACGTGAGCAGTGCTCCGGAAGATGCCGAGGCTTTTTTGAACAAACTGGACGGGCAGATCACAGGGCTGCTGACGGTTTTGCAAAGTGCTTTGCCTGGGGCGGTCACCAAAACGGAAGAAAGCATTGATGGGGCGGACTACAAGGTGCTCACTTTGGATTTGAGTGGATTGCAGGGAGTGGCGGCGGCTGGACAAATTCCTGCTGTTTTGACCGAGCAACCCATTGTCTTGCGTTACGGTTTGAATGACGACAGGCTCACTGTTTCTACGGTTCTTGCTGAAGATGGCGACAGTTTGGCGGACAGTGAATTGTACTCAAAATTGAGCGCAAAAATCGCGGCAAAAGAAGGACTGATTTTGGTGGACACGCAAGCTTTGGCTTCTTACATTGATTTGTTGCAGTCTCTACGAAGCGATCTCCAGTTGGACAATGGCGATCAAAGTTTGATGTTGAAGCAACTTTTGCAGGCTTTTTCTGGGGCCATCTTTTCTGGGGAAGCGAGCGCCAATGAAAGTCACATCAATGGTTATCTCATGTTGGCGCAATGATGCACAAAAAACTCCTCATCGGGCTCAGCAGTTTTCATGACCTGCCTTTCCTTAAAAAAAGCGTCCCGGTTTTGGATGAGTTGAGGCGGTCCACACACGCGACTTTTGTGGTGATGGACACGGGCTGGGACGATGAGGTTAAAACTTGGTTCGATGCGGAATATCCAGAAGTTCATTATCTGCGGCATCCGGAAGGGAACATTGGATACGGCCGATCTTATGATGAAATTTTGCGGCAATTTCCTGGGCATGATTTTTTCCTTGTCACGACGAGTGACGTGCTTCTGGATTTAGAGGCTTTTGAAAAAATTCTTCTCGCGATGGAAGAGGACGGCGACTTAGCGATGGCGGCTGGAAAGCTCCATTATTGGGATTTTGCGAAGGATGAAAAGACCAGCCTGATTGATTCTCTTGGAATTGTTGGGCGTAAGAATCACCATTTTTTTGACCGTGGTCAGGGGGAGGAAGATCGTGGGCAGTACGATTCGCATTTGAATGAAATCTTTGGCATTTCTGGCGCGGTGTTTTTGATCCGGCTTGGAGTTTTGCCGCAACTTTTTGACGAGCGATTTTGGATGTACAAGGAAGACATTGATCTGGCGTATCGACTTAGGTGGGCCGGGAAAAAGATCCAACTATTTCCTTGGGTTTGGGGCTGGCACGCGCGCACGATTTCGAATCCTCATGGGCAGAAAGTTCGGGGACTTTTGAAGGCGGAGTTTGGAAAGAAAGATTATGGGCGGCTCCATTC
>CAYGAB010000175.1:0-1857 GCA_964347725.1 uncultured Candidatus Peribacteria bacterium
CAATCGTAGTAAACAGCTTTTACAACCTGAAAATTTCCGGAAGTTTCTCCTTTTTGCCAAAGTCGCTGCTTGGAACGACTGTAAAAAGTCACTTTTTTTGTTGAAAGTGTTGAGCGAATCGCTTCCTCATTCATAAAGCCAAGCATCAAAATGGATCCATCCGACACATTTTGCACCACGGCAGGAAT
Source organism: uncultured Candidatus Peribacteria bacterium (assembly GCA_964347725.1). Taxonomy (GTDB): domain Bacteria; phylum Patescibacteriota; class Gracilibacteria; order UBA1369; family 2-02-FULL-48-14; genus CAYGAB01. The sequence goes on from CAYGAB010000175.1 coordinate 189, forward strand.
CAAGCCGCCCATTTTTTCAAACTGAAGTTTAGAAATATCGATCATAAACGCATCATTATAGATTGAGAGATAAGGTGTTGTTTCAATTGAGGTATGGGAATTTCGCCGTAATGAAAAACACTGGCCGCCAAACCCGCCTCAGCCAAGTTTTCTTTAAATAAATCAGCAAAATCTTGCATGGATCCAGCTCCTCCAGAAGCAATCACGGGTAGGGAAGTGCGAGATTTCACGGCTCTGAGCAACTCTAGATCAAAACCCTGCTTGGTTCCGTCGGAGTCCATAGAAGTCAGTAAAATTTCTCCCGCACCCCGGCGTTCGACTTCTTGAATCCAATCCAAGGCGTCCCAATCGGTTTCTTCCGATCCTCCTTTGACAAAAACCTTCCAGCCTTTTGGAGTTTTTTTGACGTCCACAGCGGCCACAATGCACTGGGATCCAAATTGTTGAGACGCTTCATTGATCAGGGCAGGATTTTTGATGATGGCAGAGTTCAAGGAGACTTTATCGGCTCCACATTCCAGCACCGAACGAATGTCTTCCACACTTGAAATTCCGCCGCCCACCGTGAAGGGAATAGAAGTCACTTCAGCCACTTTACGCACCCAATCGAGCATGGTGCTGCGATTTTCTTTTGCTGCCGTGATGTCTAAAAATACCAATTCGTCAGCCCCTTGCTGCGCGTAGGTTTTGGCCAGTTCAATGGGGTCACCAGCATCTTTTAAATTCAGAAATTGTATGCCCTTAACCGTTCTTCCCTCTTTCACATCCAGACAAGGAATAATGCGCTTGGTCAGCAATGAACCTTCATAAAAAAGAGATCCAATGATGGCTTCCTTCACGCCGACCTTTTCCAATTTTTTGCGATCGTGAGGAGTGCGAATGCCTCCAGCAGCAGTCCAATAAATTTCAGGATGATCTCGTACGAGCTTTTTATAAAGCTCCACATTTGGGCCCTCCTGCATGCCGTCTCGAGAAATATCCGTACAAAAAATACTACGAACACCAGAAGAAATGAGTCGCGAAATAAAATCCTCCACCTTCAAAGGCGCCGCTTCTTTCCACCCTCGAGTTCGAATCACGCCCTCTTTAATGTCCATCGTCACCACAATCGCTTCAGGGCCAAATTTTTTCACCGCTTCCAAAAGCACCTCAGGCTGCTCCATCGCCAAGGTTCCTAAGAGCACCCGAGAAACTCCCAATTCAAACCACTCCTCAATCCGAGCGAGCGAACGGATGCCTCCTCCCACTTGAACTTTAAGTCCAGTGGAAGCCAAAATAGCTTGAATGGTTTTCTTATTTAAACTCTCCCCTTCACGGGCTCCATCCAGGTCAATGATGTGCAGCCATTCGTAACGCATTTTTTCAAAAAGTTCAGCCATCTGAAGCGGACTCCATGGGTAGGTGGTACGCTCAGCGTACTCGCCTTGTTTGAGGCGAACACATTGTCCATCCATGAGGTCAATGGCAGGAAGTAGTTTCATAAAGCAAGGAAGTTAGAAAGAAGCTTGAGCCCCATTTCGCCAGATTTTTCAGGGTGGAACTGCACTCCAAAGAGATTGTTTTTTTGAATCACACTGCTGAAGGGTTCTCCATAGAAAGTCACGCCTTGCGTAGCTTCCCCCAAGGGAGCTTTGTAGGAATTGGCAAAGTAAAAAAAAGACTCATCTGG
>CAYGAB010000176.1:0-1854 GCA_964347725.1 uncultured Candidatus Peribacteria bacterium
CGCTGGAACGCATTGAAATTTTGCGTGACTTGCGGCTCGGGAAATACGACGTTTTGGTGGGAATCAATCTTTTGCGAGAAGGCTTGGATTTACCGGAAGTGTCTTTGGTGGCGATTTTGGACGCGGACAAACAAGGCTTTTTACGCAGCACTTCTGCTCTCATTCAAACGATTGGGCGCGCGGCTCGAAATTCAGAAGGATTTGTGATCATGTACGCCGATAAAATGACGGACGCGATGACCGCTGCCATTGGCGAAACCAACCGTCGACGTGAGATTCAAACGGCGCACAATGAAGCCAACGGGATCACGCCTGAGACCATCAAAAAAGCCGTGCACGACATTGAAATGTCTCGCAAAGAATCTGGCAAGAAGCAGACTCGCCGTTACGACACTAAAAAAGTTCCCAAAGACGAACTCAAACGTTTGGCCGAACATCTTGAAACCGAAATGGACTTTGCCGCCCAAAACATGGAATTCGAACGCGCCGCCGAACTCCGCGACGAAATTGAAGAGCTACGGGCGAAGCTTTAGAAAAGCCAGCGTGATACTTCCTCCAATAGAGATGCTTTTTCTAATGTGTTGTCTGCTGCTGTGCGGTCACGTTTTCTTTCAAGTGCTATGTGGCGGCTCATGGCAGCTGTTTTGTTTGCTAAACTGCTTAGTGCCATTCGCAACATGAACAATCTGTCTCGTGGACTTGGAATGTTTGAAAATGAAGCAATGACTACTTCTCCACCCGGTTGTATCGGGATCAAAACTGCGGAAGGTTTTGTCTCTGCGTTGAGATGGTCATTCAGGCCTTGAGCTTCAAATAATGTCACGATCCCACGCCCGTGATTGTCACCTTGCACTTTTGCTAAGCTTGGTAGCTTGCTTGCTTCAAGGCAGGTAGAGGGCAGGGGGCAGTTGCCGAATTGTGCGATCAATCGAGCTATTGTTTCATCTTCTCCATTTGTAATCATAAATTGTATCAAACCTTCGAAATCTACGACTCTACCTTGCACTGAGAATGCCATAACTGTTCGAGAGGATATTAGTTTTTCATGCTCTTTTGGGAGCGCTCCTGGCCAAAATGGTGTCCAGTTATTTAACGGTAGAGTCACTGCTCCAGATAATTTTTGGAATGCTTTGAACATACTCATTTGCAAATTTTCTAAGACTGTTGGTTCTAAACCCATGTCCATGGCTGTTTTGTTGAGCTGCGCCAATAGCCTTGAAAATCCTTCAGTGGCATTGGTTCCCAATTGTTGGACGTCCTCGTGGTTTATGGGGTTCCCATTTTTATTTGGGTCGTAAAAGGTACTTACTTGTGGAATGGCCAGTGCATGGGATTCCGTGGTGGCTCGTACAGTAACGGTTGGGTCTCCGTCTAAGAATGAGTTGAATCCAACTTCATGTAATAGAATATTGTGTTGTAAAACAAGGTTTGGATCTATTGCATCAATGATGTCGCAATAGATGCCAGCTTGACTGAGTATTAGTCGTCTTGGGACTTCAGGATCTGGACTGGCTATTATGTCTCCAGGGTTTATTTTTATGTCTGCTCCGAGGTCAAGTAGGAATCTTTTTACAGGGTCTTCAATTCCCTTGAACAGGGCTCTTTCTGTGAGTGGAATGGAGGCGCCTGCAAGAGCTTCTGCTTGGTCTGCTTCACTTAATGTGATGCTTTCTCCATCATTGTTTGCTCTGTTCCGTGCACCCATTTCTTTTGGGCTCATCGCTCGTGCTTTCGCCATCTCTTCGGGGGTAAGTGGGTGCCAGTGGGTAAGATCAGATTATTGGTGGGAAAGTGGATTGTGTCAAGTTTTTGTTGCTAACTGCTCACGGAAAAGTGTGCTTAGGAGTCTTGACT
>CAYGAB010000177.1:0-1852 GCA_964347725.1 uncultured Candidatus Peribacteria bacterium
GATCAAAGAAGCTTTGGCCTTGAGTCTGTCTGCTCAGCTGGTGACTTTTCCCTTCATGGCTTTTTATTTTGGACGCGTGTCTTTGATCTCACCGCTGGCCAATTTGGTGGTTGCTCCTTTCATTCCTCTGGCCATGTTGTTTTCTGGTTTGGCGTTGATTTTTTCTGAACCTTTGGTGCTGGTTGCTTCTCAGTGTCTCAAAATCATTGAATGCTTGGCGGTGTTTTTTTCATCTTGGATTTGGGCCGACTTTGCTTTGGTTTTTTCTATGAAGTTGTTTTTTGCGTCGATTCTTCTTTTGTTTCTGTGGGTTCTCCTATTTTATAGATCCAAATGGGGGCCAGCCCTTTTTCGCGGTCTCGCTCGAGCTTCTTCCATTCGGGGTGATCCTTGATGGAAAATGCGTGAGAAACGAGCAAAGCGCCAGGTTTCATTTTGCTGAAAAGTTTGTTTTTCACTTGTTTCATGGTGTGTGGCAGAAGATAACAAACAATCACATCTGCATCGCTCAAATCTTGTCTCCAAAAATTGCCATACCGTAGTTTTGCCTTGCTGTGCCAAAAGACTTGAGTGATTTTGGACCAAAAATAAACTAGAGGAGAGAGTTCGTAGCCAATGGCTTCGGCCCCATATTCGCGTGAGGCAATGTGAACCAGGCGGCCGTCGCCACTGCCCAAGTCGTAGACTTTCATTCCTGGCTTTAGTTCGGCTGCTTTGAGCATTCGTCTCACTTGTGTCATGGAGCTGGGAACGAAAGGCACTCCAACAAGAATCGTGTAAATGGTTGGCACTCCAATTAAAAACAAAAGGGCCAATTCTATTGTGGTGATTTTCATGGGTTGCGTGAAGAAGTTTCAAACGCTAGGATACAGAAAAAGTCAGTGATGTTCATCATTGATTTTATTTATCTCCTAACGCCCCTTCTCATGTTTTTATTCAAGAGTGCTAAAAAACTCTCACATCGCCAAACGGCCTCCATTGGGTTTGTTTTGGGAGTCATGTCCTTGGTTTTGACGGCCTTGGTGGTTTACGGGTACCCAATGTTGGACCAATGGCTTTACGAACACGGTGTGTTCACGGTTCAAACTTTCTTGATTGGATTGGTGGTGACGGTGTTTTTGGCTGGACAAGGATTGCTCCTCTTTGGATTTCCTTTGTACTACGTTCAAGATAAAAAAAGTCACTTGGCTGGACTTCAAGTTTTGGTTTACGCATTGCTTTCCATGTTGCTTTTGGGCGCGATTCTTGCGGGCTTGATGGTGGCCATGAGTTCTAGCGAAGCTCCTTACGCTTTGGATGCTTTTGGACCTGCGCCTGTTGAAGAAGGAACTGCTGGAGAATTGGTTCCAACTGAGGAAGCTCCCACCGCTCAGTAATTTTGTAAGCTTTGAAACGACACAAACAAAAAACCCCGCCGAGGCGGGGTTTTTTAGAACTTAAGCGTTTAAGCTTATTTGTCCTTTTTGAGCATTGGAAGACCTGTACGTTTGTTTTCGGTCACCATGTACCCAGCAGGGATTGTCTGCAAAGCACTTGCTGCGTCTACTTCTCGAGCGAAGTAGTAAATTTGTTGTTGTCGTCCACCGCGGAGAGTCACCATTTTACCATGGAGGTAATAGGTTTGTCCCTTTTGGTTGGTCACAGCGTGTGCTGCAGCAGCTGTATCTTTCATGTCTCTAGGGGTTAAAGAGGTAAAGCTGGTCAGGATTATATCAGGTTTAAGCGGTCTGGAAAGACCTTGGGCTTGCGTCTTTCACGGAATATTTGCGTTTTCAGGTATGCCAATCTGCAAATCGTGAAGCGGTTTTTGTTGTGGGTGGGCTCATTTTGTTGGAATTTCTTGACTTAAATC
>CAYGAB010000178.1:0-1846 GCA_964347725.1 uncultured Candidatus Peribacteria bacterium
ACTTGGTTCCCTTTGAACATCATTTATTCTTGGCGAGTCCTGCTTTGAAGACACTTCCCCCGCCGCCAGGTTTTTCCCTTTCAATGCCAGCGATTAAAACCTACGAGGGAGATGAAATGAAACCCAGCCACGAAGGAGTGATGTTCTTTGCCGGACAGGCCACGAAAGGTGTGGTTCAGCTCAGCAAAGAGCAAATGGAACACGCGCTCAAAAGCCAGCCGGTCATTTTTGAAGGCCTCGAGGAAGGGATGTACTTTGCCAAGTATCTGCAATTCCCTCTCGGCCTGCTAAAAATTGGGTCACAAAGAACCGAATTACTCGTACCAAAGATGGCTTAGTTCCAACCTTCGTTTTCCAGTGCGCTTTTTGCGGCGGCTTGTTCGGCTTCCTGTTTGGAAGGACCGTGACCTTCCCCGGCGAGGCGTTTGCCGAAATGGATGCCCATGACAAATTTTTTGTCGTGGTCGGGGCCTTCTTCGCTGAGGAGTTCGTAAGTCGGAGTGACGTTGAGTTTATCCTGACAGAGTTCCTGCACACGAGATTTTGCGTCTACGTTGAGGCCCTTGGCGATGATGTCATCTAGCATGAACACGATGTGCTTTAAGATGAACTGGTTGGCTACTTCAAAACCTTGGTCCAGGAAAACCGCGCCGATGAGTGCTTCGCAGGTGTTGGCCAAAATGTATTCTTTTTCACGTCCGCCAGAGAGGTCTTCCCCACGGCTGAGCAGTAAATATTGTCCGAGTTCGAGACTTTTGGATACCTTAGCAAGGTTCTTCCCTTTCACCAGAGCGCTGCGCCAGTTGGTGAGTTGTCCTTCGGGCTGCTCGGGATAATTGTGGTACAAGAATTGAGTTACGGAGAGTTCCAAAACGGCGTCTCCCAAAAACTCCAGGCGCTCGTTGTAGCCCTTTTCCTCGGTGTGCTCATTGATGAAAGACTTGTGTACAAAAGCCAGCGTCAGGAGGTCTCTATTTTTAAACTCGAGTCCAATTTTCTTTTCGAGTTCGGCAATGTTTTTAATTTTTGCGGTCATCATAGAGTGAGCTTAATACACCGTTAACAAATTTTGAAGAGCTTTCGGTACCAAATTCCTTTGCCAACTCAATGGCTTCATTGATTGCTACTAGCGCGGGCATGTCAGGGTCGAAGAGGAGTTCAGTCGCCCCCACCTCAAGGATCGCGCGATCTATCGGAGCGATTTTGTCCCAAGGCCACTCCGGTGCATAGTGTTTAATGGCATCTTTCACGGCTTCTCGGTTGTCCATGAGGCGCTTAAGCAGCAACATAGCAAAACTCTGATCTTCCAGACCGTGCCCCCCATTCACGAGGTTATACGACAAAATAGCTTCTGCGTCGCCTCCACGGAATTCCCAAGCAAACAGGGTTTGCATTACCAGGGCCCGGAGAGTGTGGCGCTTAGAAGCCATAAAAGTTTTAAAGAACGAGTTGAAAACAGAAGCACGCTCCGCTTCGCAGAGTGCTAAGCTTTGATCGTTGTGATCTTAGCTTCGGGTCTCTTCTTGGTCATCACATCTTTTCCACGGTAGGTTCCACAGGCAGCACAAACCTTGTGAGCAACTTTAGGCTCTGCACATTTTTCACACTTCGTGATTTTGGTCATTCCCTCGAGCTTCAAACGTGCCAAGTTTTGGAACGTGTGGTAGCGACGCCCGCTGCGGGTGGTCGACTGTCTCTTTTTGGGAACTGCATGTTTTGCCATAAATTCGTTTTAAGATGGAGCCTTAGCTCGATTGCTACGGCATTTTAGAGGAATTCAGAGGAAAATCAAGCAAATTAAGAGAGAAGGTCTTTTAAACCTGAAAGTGCCTTCACACCTTTGGGC
>CAYGAB010000179.1:0-1816 GCA_964347725.1 uncultured Candidatus Peribacteria bacterium
CCGGTGGTTCCAAAAGGAGAGGCACGCATTCGTGTGCAGATTTCTGCGGCGCACACCAAAGAACAATTGGACCGTGCGATTGAGGCGTTCAAACGAGTGGGCAAAAAACATGGAGTTATTTAGGATGATTTGTTATCATCGAAAACTTAAAATAATCAAAATATGGTAAATCTATTGGAGGGAGATACTGCTGACAAAATCATTGCCCTTGGGCGTGATCTGGGGTGGCCAGTTACTAGAATTTTTGAAGCTGATTTTCGTCGAGACATTGATTTGTTTCGTGTTGCATTGCAGGGTGGAGCAGATGTGAAAGACGCAGTTGGTCCAGATGAATGTATCTACGGAGAAGGTGGTGTGGATAGGTTTGCAGTCCAGGCAGATGGAATCGTAGTATTCCTTTCTGCCATGCATGACTCCATTTATAGAGAAGATGCCAAAAGAATTGCGGTCCAAATGGGATTTAAAGTCCAGTAAGGCATCGAATGTTTAGGTGTTGCCAGAGGGTTGACTTTCTATTAGCCTTCCATAGATCTATTTATTTCTACTATGAATCAAACGGGAAGACATTTGGCTCAAATGCTCAAGGGTGGGGTGATCATGGATGTGGTTAATCCGGAGCAGGCTCGTATGGCTGAAAAAGCAGGAGCTTGCAGTGTGATGGCTTTGGAAAGAGTGCCTTCCGACATTCGAAAAGATGGTGGAGTGGCGCGCATGAGCGACCCTCAGATGATTCGTGGAATTCAAGCGGTGGTCACAATTCCTGTGATGGCGAAAGTTCGGATTGGGCATTTTGTGGAAGCCCAAATTTTGGAAGCTTTGGACATTGATTTCATTGATGAAAGTGAGGTCTTGACGATGGCGGATCCTTGGTTCCACATCGACAAACGTGAATTCAAAGCACCTTTTGTGTGCGGGGCTCGTAATCTTGGAGAAGCTTTGCGCCGCATTCATGAAGGCGCCAGCATGATCCGAACCAAAGGCGAGGCTGGCACGGGAAACATCATTGAAGCCGTGCGGCACATCAAGACCATGAATCAAGAAATTGAAGCCTTGAAAAATTGCAAAGATTTGGTGGCTTTGGCGGAGGAAATGCGTGTGCCACTGAGTTTGGTGGAAGAGGTGAAAAAGCTGGGACGTTTGCCGGTCGTGAATTTTGCGGCGGGCGGAATTGCGACTCCGGCGGATGCGGCACTCTGCATGCAACTCGGGTGTGATGGAGTTTTTGTGGGCAGCGGCATTTTCAAATCCGGGAATCCTGAGCGTCGTGCTAAGGCCATTGTGGAAGCCGTGATTCATTTCAGAGATCCAAAAAAATTGGCGGAACTTTCTACGGATTTGGGCGATGCGATGCCCGGTTTGGAGATTGAAATGCTGGAAATTCACATGCAAGAACGCGGCCTATGATTGGAGTTTTAGCACTGCAGGGAGGATTTTTGGAGCATGAGCTTGTCTTGGGCGAATTGGGTTTGCCTTTCAAACGAGTGGTGGGGCCAGAGCCAGGTTTGACTGGGCTGATCATTCCGGGTGGAGAAAGCACGGTCATGGACCAGTTCATGCGGCAATACGGATGGGTGGAATGGCTTCAAAAAGTGGCCAGTGATTTTCCGATTTATGGAACTTGTGCCGGTTTGATTTTGTTGGCGCGTCACGGACTTTTGGATGTCAAAGTGGACAGAAATGCTTACGGAAGACAGCTCGCTAGTTTTGTGGCGACTGTAAATGTGAAAGGTTTGGGTCAGCTCAAAGGAGCTTTTATCCGGGCGCCAAAAATTCTTCGAGTTGGCGAAGCGGTGGACATTTTGGCCGAGCATGAGGG
>CAYGAB010000180.1:0-1808 GCA_964347725.1 uncultured Candidatus Peribacteria bacterium
CCGGTGTACTACCACTATACGAAGGACCTTCGGAGCCACATTGTAGTCAAAGGTCCAGTTTTCTGCAAGAATAGGAATGCATTGTCACCACTCCCATGAGTTTCAACACCATCATCAGCCTGATCGCCAGCCAAGTCGGCAATGAAAAAGTCTCAAAATCAAACTCGGTCAGAAAAATCGCCCTGGCTCGTTTGGATGGATTCAAGCGCAGCGTGCCTCTGCAAAACTTGACCGTGAAATCAGCCTTTGGCGTCTACATGGTGAGCATGTTTTTGATGATCGGCGGATTGCTGGCACTGGACTTCGCCATTCTCTTGGTTTATCCAGAAATACAAACTTGGTTCATGGATCCGGTCGCCCTGCGCTTTGCCAACAATGGCCAATTTCTACTCATGATCATCTGGGCTTTTATTTTGCCATTCCTCCTCAGTTTGCTGGTCTACGCACTCGCCTACCTTTTCCCAAACTTACGTCTGCGCTACTTCACCAGCAGCCTCCAAACTGAATTCCAGTATTTTAGCATCAAAAAATCGCTGGAAGAACTCGCGGAGAATTACGACATCGACCTCTACGCTCGCTTCCTTCTCAAACGTTTTGGCAGCATCAGCATAGCCCTTTTTCTCCTCACCCTGCCTCTCCAAACCATGGCGATTTTCAGCGCCACAGAAATTTCAGACAGCGGTGTGGACGTGACTCCGGTCTTAGGATTTTCAGCCAAGCACTACGATTGGTCGGAAATTCAGAGCGTGCACCTCAGCGTGGAAAAAGATGAAGACAATCTGGACCCACAACTCAAAATCAACTTCAGCAATGGGAAGGACGTGGACCTCTGGGAGACCGCCATCCCCGGCACTCCGGTGGAAGATTTGCTCGCCGCCATGGACCTACTTTCTGAACACACGATGATCGTAAAATCGCCACTCCCAAATCTGTCACAACTCCGAAAGGGCCTTCAAGAAAAAATTGAAACGATCTTCAGTCACTGAGTTTTCGGAATCTTCTTGCCTCGATATTTCCAGTAATATTTCATCGCGTCCAAAATGTGAATCCGCACCACTCGCTTTTTCAGCACATCCAAAATGCCGCCACCGGACAAACGCGCTTGTTCGTGCGTGGCTTGAGTTTCTCCCACAAAATGCACCTCGAATCCGTGGTCCCAAGCCGTGCGACAAATGTCCACATCAGACATGAATAAGAAATAGCGCTCGTCTTTTTTGCCCAAAGAATCCCAACATTGGCGAGTAAAAACTTGCATGGCTCCCGTCAGCCAATCCACCGCCTCCGATTTTTGCGGATCTTTGTCCCACATGAGGTAGTGCCGAACTTGAGGCAAAAACCAACGCCGCAAAAAAGTACGCTTGATCAACTGCACCACCAAACGCGGAAATACCCGGTAATTGTCCTGAACTCCGCCCTCGGGATAAACCAAGCGAGGCGCCACAATGCCAACTTGAGGATGATCCTGCAAATATCCAAGCAGGATTTTAAAAGTGTCCGGCTCCACCACCACGTCCGTCAAAATGCACAAAAACTTGCCCTTGGCTCTCTGCATCGCCACGTTGTTCCCCTGAGGATACCCACGATTTTCAATCTCCAAATAGTGCAAATCAAAGTCTCCGTCAAAAGGAATTTCCGCGTTGCAACCAGGCTTCCCATTGTTGACCACAAAAACCTCCGTCTGGTCCGGCAGCCAAGCCTTGGTCAAAGCCTGCAAGCTGCGCGTGGCGGCCTTGGCATTTCCATGATGCAAAATCACAATTGAAAGCTCCATGAGTTTAAGGTTCAAAATGCCGAAGCATCTCATTAGG
>CAYGAB010000181.1:0-1800 GCA_964347725.1 uncultured Candidatus Peribacteria bacterium
CTTCTGGGCCAATGCAGTCTGAAAGGCAGGGAACCTCTTGTCCTAGAAGTTTTCCGAAAGCGGCCGCCACTGGTTTCAAGCTGAATTCTGGACTCACTTTTCCGTCGGGCCGCCCTAAATGGCTCATTAAAACCACTTTTGCTCCTTTCTGAATCAATTCGCGGACCGTGGGCAGGCAGGCTTCCAATCGGGTTTGGTCTTCTACTTCGCCAGATTTGTTCATTGGCACATTGAAATCAACACGGAGTAGAACTGTTTTATTGTTGGTTTCGGCTTGAGAAAGAGTTTTGAGTTTCATGAATTGGGGTGAGTCCACGCCATTCTAAAAACTTTAAGTCAGAAGTCCAGCCATCCGTGTTGCGCAATAGGCGGCATGAGTGCCTTTTTCAATTCGATCTTCGGCTTTTTTGATGCTGTCCACCATCAAAACTTCAAAAACAATGGGAACTTGGTGGTCTAACATCAATCTCATCACGCCTTGGCTCACCATTTCGCAGATGGCTTTGTAGTGGTCTGTTTCTCCTTTGATCAAACACCCAATGGTGACGATGGCTTTTGGGTTGTATTTTTTGATGATGTGCTGCGCCATGATCGGAATTTCTAAGGCTCCTGGCACTTTCACCACGATGGCTTTGATGTTTTGTGCTTCAAAAGCTTTGACGCAGGCTTCCGTCATTGGGTCGGTGATGAAAGCGTTGAATTCGGCGGTGATGATGTAGTAGTTCATTGGGATTGGATGAGGTGATTTAGGTAGCGCGCCAGGAGATCCACTTCAATGTTGAGGGAGTCGCCGATTTTCAGCTGACCAAGATTGGTTTTTTTAAGAGTTTCAGGAATAAGCGCCACGCTCAAGCTTCCTGCTTGGCTGTCCACCACGGTGAGGCTCACTCCATTGAGAGTGATGGATCCTTTTGGTGCGATGAATTTGTGGAACTCTTTTGGCAGAGAGACGACTAGATTTGGTGGGAGCGATTTCACAATTCCAATGGTGTCCACGTGTCCAGAGACCATGTGTCCGCCCAGTGGGGTTTCTAGGGTGAGGGGAGCTTCTAGGTTGACTTGATCTCCTACCTTTATTTGCTGGAGTTGTGTTTTTGACAAGGTTTCTTGGACGGCGGTCACCGTGAAAATATTTTCTTTATAAGATTCAACAGTGAGACAGACTCCGTTCACGGCAATGCTTTGGCCGATTTCAAAACAAGCCGCTGGAAGTTGACTTTCTATGGACAAACAGATTCCATTTTTGGACGGATGGCTTTTTACGAGGCGACCTAAGTCGCGAATGAGTCCAGTGAACATAAATGTTTTCAGGTTGATGAAACAATTCAGGAACATTTAAGAGGATTGTCAGGATTTTATAAAGGTCAGTTCGGTACAACTGAATTGTTATTTCTAACCCAACGCCATGAAAAGCGTCAATAGAGTCAGTTTTCTCGGTCACCTTGCGGCCGATCCCGAGCCTAAAGTCACGACGAGTGGCAAGGCTGTCACCTCCTTTGTTTTGGCCACCAACAATGAGTGGTTCGATCACGATGGAGAGCTTCAAAAAAGTGTGGACTTCCACCGCATTGTTGCCTGGGAAGGTTTGGCGGAACTTTGTGCTCACCACCTTAAAAAGGGCAGCCCAATTTACATGGAGGGTCGTCTTAGCAATCGTTCTTACGAGGGCAAAGACAAAACTCGTCATTACATAACGGAGGTTGTGGCCAATTCACTTCACATTTTGAAATGGCAAGAAGCTCAAAAATTGGTGGAAACCAAAGAGTTAGCCGTTGCCTAAGGTGGCTGGATGTTTTAAGG
>CAYGAB010000182.1:0-1786 GCA_964347725.1 uncultured Candidatus Peribacteria bacterium
ATCTTACACCATAACCGTGGTCATAATTCCTTGGGATCCTTCTGAAGACAATGCAGGCAACAATGTCCTCACTCGTAAAATCTACGTGGAACAAGACAGCGACAGAGATGGAATCACCAATGCCAAAGACAACGACGACGACAACGATGGCGTGGTGGACGAACAAGACTGGGCTCCGCTCAATGGGAAAGAATCCGCCGACACAGACGGCGACAGCAAAGGGAACACCGCCGATGAAGACGACGACAACGATGGCGTGCTCGACACGGACGACGCCTTCCCTCTCGATCCAAACTTTTCTCTCGATCAAGATGGCGATGCAATTCCAGATGAAAACGACGACGACGTGGACGGAGATGGCCTCAGCCAAGAGAAAGAAGGCGACACAGGCACCAATCCAACCAATGAAGACAGCGACGGCGATGGAATCTTAGACGGCAGCGACCCATTTCCAACCGATGCCAAGGAATGGCAAGACACGGACAAAGATGGGACTGGGGACAACGTGGACACCGACATTGACGGAGACTCCGTACTCAACACCGAAGACAAAGACCCTTACAACAGCGCACCTCAAGCCGCCATGGACGGAGACGTGTTTTTGTCCTCACTCGGGGACGAATTGGACTTTGACGCCAGCGGCTCCAAAGACGACGGCAGCATCTTGGACTACCGATGGAATGTGACTCGACCCGATGGCACTTCAGAAAATTTCACAGGAGAAAAAACAAAAATCGCCTTCAATTCAACAGGAACTCACTTGGTTAAATTGACCGTCGTGGACGACAAAGGCCAAGAAAGCACAACAGAATCCAAGGTCCGTGTGCTGGATTATGGCTTTCTTGCACTGAGTTTTCTCTTCTTCTTTTTGCTCATTGCTCTTGCATTCTATTTGATTTATAAATACAATCGCTCAGCTTCTAAACACAAACGATCATGAAGACAGGAATACATCCAACTTATCACAGCCCAGCTGACATTTCTTGTGCCAACTGCGGAGCCAAATTTCCAACAGGCGCAGCCAAAGCTGAAATCCGAGTTGAAATTTGCAGCAAATGCCACCCTTTCTACACTGGAAAGAAGATGCTCATTGACACCGAAGGACGTGTTGATAAGTTCATGAAACAAATGGAATCAGCCACTGGCATCAAGAAAAAGGAACGCAAGAAAAAAACTCTTGAAGAACGTGTGAACGAACAATTGGCCGATCAAATGGAAAAAGCCAAGAAATAAATTTTCATGAAGCTTTCGCGCCTCTCAATTTACCTGAAGCAATCCAACATGATGCTTCAGGATATTTTGGTTTATAGGGCGGATTTCAGCTCTCGATTTTTAGCGTCTTTGATTCGTTTTGGAATCACGATTTATCTGTGGGTCGCCATTTTGAACGGACAAGGAGGGATTTTGGGCGATTACAGCATTGAAAAAATAATGACCTACTTTTTGATCATGCAGATTGTGAGCAGCTTTGTTTTTTCCAGTGCTCAATCGGGGTTTAGGATCGCCAGCGACATTCAAAGCGGTGATTTGTCCTCGCGCTTGGCGCAACCCGTGGATACTATTTTTCAATTCATGGCCATGGACTCGGGACGATCTCTTTTTTTCTTCGCCTCAAACGCGCTCATTTTCCTGGGAATCGCCGCCTTGTTTCCACAATACTTTGAACTGCACTTGAATTGGAGCACAGCCCTGCTGAGCGCAGTCGCAACACTTTCTGCCTTTGTCCTGAATTTCTGCTTTGCAACGGGAATCGGCATGCTTTCTTTTTGGATGGGCTCTTCCACCC
>CAYGAB010000183.1:0-1752 GCA_964347725.1 uncultured Candidatus Peribacteria bacterium
ACAAGGACGTTTCCGCCAGAACTTGCTCGGTAAACGTGTGGACTACTCCGGACGTTCCGTGATTGTGATCGGTCCTTCCCTCAAACTCCACGAGTGTGGACTTCCAAAAACCATGGCTTTGGAACTTTTCAAACCTTTCGTTATTGGAAAATTGATCAATGAAGGCTACGCGCACAACATCAAAAATGCCGAACGCATGATCCAAAACAACGACCGTGTGATCTGGGACATGCTGGAAGACGTGACCAAAGACCGTTACGTACTCCTCAATCGTGCTCCAACCCTGCACCGTCTTGGTATTCAAGCTTTTCATCCTGTGTTGATTGAAGGAAAAGCCATTCAAGTTCATCCTCTGGTTTGTTCTGCGTTCAACGCCGACTTTGATGGAGATCAAATGGCCGTTCACGTTCCTCTTTCAGACAAAGCTCAATCCGAAGCCGCCAACCTCATGTGCAGCGCGCGAAACCTCCTCAAACCTTCTGCTGGAGAACCGATCACCGTTCCAACTCAAGACATGGTGCTTGGGCTTTACTACCTCACCTGTTTGCGTAAAAACAAAGTAGGAGAAGGAAAAGTATTTGGAAGCGTGGAAGAATCTATTCTAGCCTTGGAATACGGAGAAATTCACCTGCATTCTGCCGTGAAAATTCGCGTCAATGGAGAAATGGTGGACACCACCGTCGGACGAGCCATCTTCAACCAAGTCGTCCCAACAGACATGGGCTTTCAAAACAAAGTGTTCAAGAAAAAAGACATCACAGAAATTGTGGCCTTGGTTTTTGAACGCTACAGCATTGAAATCACCGCAAAACTCTGTGACGACCTCAAAGAACTTGGATTCAAGTACGCCACTCGTTCCGGAATTTCCATGTCCGCAGAAGACCTCATGATTCCAGCAGCCAAAGATGAAATCATGGCGGTTTCAGAAGAACAAGTTCGTCAAATCCACGACTACTTCAACAGAGGATTCATCACCGAAGACGAACGCTACAACCTCTCCGTTCGAGTTTGGTCCAAAACCAAAGGAGACATCGCCAAAGCGATGATCGAAAACTTTGAAGACGAAAACGACATCTACTACCAAGTGGACTCTGGAGCTCGTGGTAACTGGGGACAGATCACTCAGCTCTGTGGGATGAAAGGTCTCGTGGCCAATCCTGCCGGTAAAACCATCGAACTGCCGATCAAATCCAATCTGAAAGAAGGATTCTCCATTCTTGAGTACTTCATCGCGACGCATGGAGGACGTAAAGGTAAATCAGACACCGCTCTTAAAACCGCGGAAGCCGGTTACCTCACCCGTCGTTTGGTGGATGCCGTTCAAGACATCATCATTAAAGAAGACGACTGTGGAAGTCACGAAACTCACTTGGTGACTCGAAAAGAATCCGAACAAATCGGAGAAGCCTTTGAAAATCGAATCTTCGGACGCACCGTGGGTGTGGACATCAAAGATGAAAAAGGCAAAGTTTTGTTCACCAAAAACACAGAGATCGACAAAGCCGTGGTCTCCGTTCTTCAAGAACACAGCATCGACGAAATCAACGTTCGCTCGGTCATGACTTGTCTCACCATGAATGGCGTTTGCCAGAAATGTTACGGACGTGACCTCGGAAGCAACCAATCCGTGGACATGGGGACCGCCGTCGGAATCATCGCCGCTCAATCCATCGGGGAACCAGGAACTCAGCTGACCATGCGTACCTTCCACATGGGAGGGGTCGCCTCAGAAGAAGACGACATCACCCAAGG
>CAYGAB010000184.1:0-1737 GCA_964347725.1 uncultured Candidatus Peribacteria bacterium
GCGGTATTTTCTTCGCGGTCTAAAGTCCGTATAATCAACTCACTTCACGTCTCATTTATGAAAAGGATCCTCAGCTCAGCTCTTCTATTGTTTTTTCTCAGCACGGCTTTTTTGACCACGGCTTGCTTTCGTAAGAAAGATGAAAGTGTGGATCCGAATCAAGTGCCACCGGTGACTTTGACCATGTACGGCTTGTTTGACAGCGAGGACGTTTATTTGCCGATGATTCAGGCTTATCAGCAGACTCACCCCAATGTGACCGTGTTGTACAAGCGTTTTTTGGACCCTGATTACTACATGGATCTGATTGTGAACGAATTGGCAGAAGGGAAGGGGCCGGATATTTTTTTCCTGCAAAATTCTTTGCTCCCGAAGCACTACAAGAAGCTCACGGCTGCGCCTGATTCCGTTGTGAATCCTGAGGTTTTTAGGTCCATGTTTGTGGACGTCACGGCCAAGGATTTGATCATTCCTAACGATCAAGGTGTTGAGAAAGTTTTTGCTTTGCCTCTTTACGTCGACACGCTTGCTCTTTTCTACAACAAAGACCACTTGGAAGACGCGGTGCCAACTCGTGGGAAACCTGGAGCCACTTGGGACGAAATCAAGCAGGACGTGATTGCTCTGACCAAGCAGGACCAGAGTTTTGAAAGGTTTGAAAGGGCGGGGATTGCCATGGGGCGCACCGATAATTTGTTGCGTGGTTTTGATATTTTGTTGACGCTCATGTTGCAATTTAAGGTTAATTTGTACGACGAGACTTTGCAGACCGTGGCTTTCAAGACGGACTCCAATGCCATGAAAGCTTTTGACCTATTCACCAGCTTTGCTTTGCCGAGCCAGCGGAATTACAGTTGGAACAAGAACTTGGCTGATGCCAATAGTCCTGAAAAAGAAATTGCTAGTTTTGCTGCTGGCAAACTCTCAATGGTTTTGGGTTATTCTTATCTTTATGACGACATCGTTACAGAAATCAATCGTCGCAATAGAGTCGGGGAGAAGGCAATTTCCGTGAATGCAATCAAGGTTCAGGAAGTGCCTCAGGTTTTGGACCCCGCCACGTCCATAGAAACCAGGGAAGTTTATGCTAGTTATTTTGCTCCTGTGGTGAGCCGTACCTCTTTGCACTCTCAGGAGGCTTGGGAATTTTTAGCAACGATGGTGGAGGAATCTCAATTGAAAAATTATTTTACGCTCACTCATCGGCCTTCGGCCTTGAGATCTTTGATCACTGAGCAGGAAAAAAATCCAATTTATGGAGTTTTTGCATCTCAGGTGGGTTATGCGGAAAGTTTCCCAATGTCGAACCCTAAGGTCTATCAAACTTTATTTTATGCTGCCGTGGACAGTCTTTTGGCCACGGCTCGTACGGATCAAGTGATCAAAACGCTGGCTGAACAATTGCAAACTTACATTCCTTCCAGTGGCATTAAACCAACTCAAGTTGTCCAAGTGGTTGAGTAGCTTTGCTCAATTCAGTTTTGGGATTCTGTGTTTCACCCTGCCTTTCAATTTAAATGTTCTGGTGGCTTCTCATCCTTGGGATGGAGCTTGGTTCAATCCTTATTTGAATGTTTTTCTCACGCATTCGGATTTACTGGTGATTTGCAGTTTTCTTTTTTTCCTTGGAAGCCGTTTTTTAAATGGGGCTGGTTTCAGTTGGGGGAATTCAAGAGTGAATGTTTTGCTGGCAATTCTTTTGTTTTTTATTTTATTCAGTGGCTGGCTGAGCCCAGC
>CAYGAB010000185.1:0-1734 GCA_964347725.1 uncultured Candidatus Peribacteria bacterium
CGCTGGACTGGGCCGAATTGTGCACTTCAAAATTTGGGTTCACGGGCAAACCCCAGGCTTTCAAAAGCTCCAGACTTTCGGAGTGGCGAGCGGGTTCTAGCACTCCGTCTTGGCGGCTCAGAGTGTAGCAAAACATGCTCAAGTCTCTTTCGGCGGCCACTTTTGGGTCGAGTTGCCGAATGCTTCCAGCCGCGGCGTTGCGCGGATTTGAGAATCCTTCCATTCTTTCAAAACTGGCTTTTGGCAAATAAATTTCTCCGGAAACTTCAATGCTCACGGGTTCAAAAAGTTGCAGTGGAACCGTCTGCACGGTCCTCACCGTGTGGGTCACGTCCTCTCCTTCCACGCCGTTGCCTCGGGTGATGGCCTTCACCAAGAGCCCGTCTTCGTACCAAAGCGTGATGTTGAGTCCGTCGATTTTGAGCTCGGTCACAAATTCCACCGCTTCCGGCTGAACCGCTTTCAGCACTCGCTCTTCCCAGTCCTTCAATTCCTCCGTGGAAAAAAGGTCACTCAAACTCCATTTTTTGCTTTTGTGTGCGATTTTTGGGAAACGCCCGGACAGCACGCTTCCAACCCGTTGAGTTGGAGAATCTGGTGTGATGAACTGCGGAAATTCTGCTTCCAAAATGTGGAGTTCTCTTTTGAGCGCGTCTCGCACCGATTCCGCCACCGTGGATTGGTCCAAAACAAAGTACTCGTGATTCAGTTTGAGAAGCTCTGTGCGAAGACTCAGAATGCGTTGATGGGCGGCCTGTTTTTCCATGCCCTCAGCATAACCAAAACTGCGTCTGGAAAAAAGGACAAGATTCTGCTATACTGTTCAGATTTAACTGAAGTTCAATGAGTCCTCTCAACCCTCTGTTTGACCCCGCCACGGACAATGCTCCGATTGCGGCTGATCTGCAAAATCGTCTCAACACGCCCACTCCCGGCGGCCAACTGAGTGAGGAAGACCGTGCCTTTTTGGAAAAGATCAAAAGTTTGGTGGCCGCTGGAACCCTCGAACTCCACACGCCAAGCACGCTTTTGAACCAAGCCGTTTACGCTCAATTGCCGGCTTTGTCTCAAGGCCGAGCCGACCAACTCGCCTTCAACATGCTCATCAAAATCCGTGAAATTTTGGACTTGGAAGCTCACCCTTCCGACACGCTCTACCAGGAACAAAACCTCCTCCAAGCCTTGCTCTACAACAAAACCCAGTACGAAACCGAACTCGGTGACGTGTTCCTCATCTAATTTTCCAAATGGCCGACTCCGAAACCTCCAATTACGAACCGCCTAAGACCGATCTCCGTCAAGATACTATTGACCTTCGAGCCAATCGCCAAATCAAGCGTGGCAATGAATATTTAGACGAACGCGACACAGAAGTTCAGGAAATCACCGATGAAATTCAAGAAGTGAATGGCGAACTGGACAAGATAGACTCGGACCTCAAGGATGGCCTAGTCAACGAAGAAACCAAAGTGGCTCTGGAGGCACGGAAAGCCGATTTGATGACTGAGCTGGACGATTTAGGGAAGGACCTCACTGAGGCCAGTAAACCTGAGAATTCCCGAATGGAAGCCCGTTTGGACCGCAAAAAGGACCTAATCAAAACGGAGCGACTGGACAAGGCCAATAAACGTTTGTCCGTTTTGCAAGGAGTGACTGGATTGATCGCCAGCAACCAAAAACAACTCGATGCTGCCAATAAAGAACAAGACACTGAGGCGGCTGGCAAATTTGGGA
>CAYGAB010000186.1:0-1676 GCA_964347725.1 uncultured Candidatus Peribacteria bacterium
CGCATCCCCAAAGCAATCGCAACCAAAATCGCAGCCAAAAATCCGGCTTTGCTAGCCGTGCTCAAAAGCGCCAAGCTATTCAATGCCAAAAAAATCCACCGTGCCTTGCCCTTCAAACTGTAAATCGCCACAGGCGCCGTGAGCACCAAAAATCCAGCCAACCAATTTGGATTTCCAAGCACAGAAAAACTGCGGTGCAAGAAAGCATCCGTGTTCCAAAAAAACTCAAGTGGATCCAGCCCAATCCATTGGATCAAAGCGTAAGCCACCACCACGAAGTTGAGCACCTGAAGCCACCGCCAATTCCAAGATTTTTGCGACACAAAAAAGACCGCCAAGACAAAGGCCGCAATGCAAGTCCACTGAGTGCTCAAACCAAACAAAGTTTCTGAAATTCCAAAAAAACTCAAAATTGGAGCAGGAGAAAAAACCGTGGCCAACAACAAAAATCCAGCGTAAAGCGCAAGCCACAAATGCGTGCTTCTAAAATCAACGCGCTGTCCTCGCCGATGAAGGGCCCAAGCCACCACCGCCAAACCCGCTTGCGCCAAAAGAATTTTGGGCAAAGTGAACCCCAGCCATGCCATGGGCAAAAACACAAGAATGCTGAGGACGAGGATGGCCTGGAAGAACATGGCGTGACAAGCTAAACTAAGGCGCATTCTAGCTCAGATCCTCATGGAACCAAAGAAGATCCCCACCGAACTCACCCTCAACGCTGAACTCCGTGGCCACGCCATGCAATTCACCACCACTTGGGGGCTTTTCAGTCCGAAAGAAATCGATCCCGGCACAGAAGTTTTATTGCGCTGCATCGAGCTACCAAAAAATGCCAGTGTCCTAGATTTGGGCTGTGGCTACGGCCCAATCGGCCTAACTTTGGGCAAAGACGCCAAAGAAGTTCTGCTGGTGGACAAGGATTTCATCGCCGTGGAGTACTCACAAAAAAACGCGGGCCTGAATAAACTCTCCAACTGCAAAGCCCTCCTCAGCAATGGATTTTCTCATGTGCCCACAGACGCACGATTCGACGTGATCGTTTCCAATTTACCCGCCAAAGTCGGTAAAGAATTGCTGCAAATTTTCCTGGACGATGCAAAAAAGCACCTGAATCCGGGAGGAAAACTTTACGTTGTCACCATTGCCGGACTGCGCGAATTCATCAAACGTCACTTCAAAGAAACCTTTGGAAATTATGAGAAAGTGACTCAATCTAAAGGCTACTCGGTTGGACTCGCAGTGAAGCAATAGCCGCCGCCCGATCTTCAGCGCCAAACACATAAGACCCCGCCACCAAAATGTTGGCTCCGGCTTCCACCGCTTGAGCCGCCGTTTCCGCATTGATTCCTCCGTCCACAATGATGTCCAGTTCTGGCTTGAGTTCACGCAAACGCCGAATTTTTGGCAAGGCACTAGGAAGAAAAGATTGACCTCCAAAACCCGGCTCCACACTCATGACCACCGCTGCGTCCATGAGTGGCAAAAAAGATTCAATTTCTGAAACTTCGGTCACGGGCTTGATGGCCAAAGACGCCTTGCATCCGAGCTCACGAATTCGAGTCAAAACCTGCGCCGTGTTTTCACGCGTGGCTTCAAAATGCACGGAAATAATGCTCGCCCCAGCCTTGGCAAACTCTTCAATGTAAAGTTCCGGACGCTCAATCATCAAATGACAC
>CAYGAB010000187.1:0-1651 GCA_964347725.1 uncultured Candidatus Peribacteria bacterium
GGCTAGATTCTATGGCTTCCACGCCTTTCACCCATTCATTGCTTTTGAGTTCCTCGGGCACGCTGTCAAAAGCTCGAGTGAAGTTGTCCAGGGCAGGAAAAATCGCTTGGAGGAGTTGTTGGTTGGCAAAAACCAGGAGTTCTCCGCGTTCTTCTTCCACGCGGCGACGGTAGTTTTGGAATTCGGCCATGGCGCGTTTGGCAGATTCGGTCATGGCGGCGAGATCGGCTTGGAGATTGTCGATTTCTTCCTGAGTGATGGGGTTGGTGTCGTCGGACATTTTAAAGTTGGTTAGTTTCTAGAAGGGTGCGGATTTCTGTGAGGATGGCGCTGTTGAAGGCGTAGGGCATGCGTTTTGGACCCAAAATTCCGATGGAGCCTTCGTAGCCGTCCACCTGGTAATTGACGATGATCATGGAACAACTGTCGATTCCTTGCAAGATGTTTTCTTCGCCGATGAAGATTTGCGCTTCGGTGCTGGGAGGAATTTGTTGAATTCCTTTGAGGAACTGCTGGCGATCTTCAATGACTTCCATCACTTGGCAGGCTTGCATGGGGGCCTCTAGAAATTCAGGTTGGCGCAACATTTTGGAAAAGCCCATGAAAAAAGTGCGGTCGTTTTCTGGAATCGTGGCAAAGGCCATGTTGGGAGTGGCTTGGCCCAAGAGGTTCACGGCGGCTTGTACTTTCTGTTTGGCGCGTTCGCTTTGAGTGCGTTTGCGCAATTGGAATAGAGTGTCGTGAGCCAGTTTTCGAGCTAGGTCAAAATCGGCGAGTTCGTCCACGTAGAGACGGTAGCCTTTGTCGGTTGGGATTCGCCCGGCCGAGGTGTGAGGTTGCATGATCAGACCTTCTTCTTCGAGCGCGGCCATGTCGTTGCGCACGGTGGCTGGGCTGACGTCAAACTGATAGGCAATGAGGATGGTTTTGGATCCAACAGGTTGGGCAGTCTTGATGAAGTGCTCCACCACGGCATTTAAAACCTGTTGTTTGCGGTCTAAGGACATCGATTTTTGGTGAATCTGCGAACAAATTCATTATATTGGCTTATGGCTCAAGAGCAAGGGAGCTTTTGCAGGTTTGTTGAGCTTGCGTAGATTGGCTAAGTGTGGGATAATTCGAGAGTAAAAAATAAGGTATGGTGGCTGAAGATGAATTGTCGGGGGGGAATACTGCTGAGGTTGCACTTCCAATGGCACCTGTGCTTCCAGAAGCTGAGGCCACGGGAGATGACGTCACGGATGAGCGATTTGACTTTGGTCTTTTTCTCACGGCCGTTCAAGATTTGAGCGTTGAAGAAGGGCCAATAAAGGCGCTTCAGCGCTTGTTTAATTTGGAGTCGCTTGACCAGGTGAGTGCCAGAGAACGTCTCACAGAAATTTTGAAGGCTTTGACGGCGGTGCCGTGGTTTCGGCCGCTTTTGAATTCTTTGAGGCACGAATTGCGGGAAAAGTTGAAGGGGAATCAATCCGTGGAAGAGGCGGTGAAAACGCTTTCTATTGACGTGAATCTGCCCGATGGAGCGGTGTTTTTGATTGATTTAAGTTGGTACACTCTGTTCACCAGTAACACTCCTGATTTGAGTCAGCAGAAAGTGCTTTTTGATGAGTTCTCAAAAACCATGCTGGAGGTGTGTGCTAAGTATGAGGCT
>CAYGAB010000188.1:0-1631 GCA_964347725.1 uncultured Candidatus Peribacteria bacterium
AAGCGTCTTTTGCGCAAAATTTGCTGAAAGAAAGTTTGAAATCTTGGCGTTACGTCGTTGCTTTGGCCGCCCAACATGGAGTTCCTGTTTTGGGCATTTCAAGTGCTTTGGCTTATTTTGAGGCGCAGTCCAGAGGGCGTTTGCCGGCCAATTTGATTCAAGGATTGAGGGATCGATTTGGTTCTCATGGTTACGAACGTTTTGATGAAGAAGGTCATTTTCACACCACTTGGTTTATCTCTTAGAAATGGACATTCCTTTTCAAATTGCAAAACATCCTTTTTCTCTGGTTATTTTTGGTGCCTCGGGGTCGCTGGCAAAACTCAAGCTTTTTCCAGCCATTTATGAGCTCGCCAAAGAAAGACGGGTTCCAGAAGATTTTTGTGTGGTGGGTTACGGGCGAACTCCGATGACGCAAAGTGCTTTCAGAAAAGTCTTTGAAAAATCCATTCGCAGCACGGACCCTCACGTGGACACGGCCATCATGACAAAACTTCTTGAGAAAATTTCTTACGTTTCTGGTGAGTACAAACAAAAAAGTGATTTTCAAAAACTTTTGGAACATTTGCAGTCCATTGAACTCGGGAAAAAACGAATTCGCATGGCTTATTTTTCAGTTCCGCCTTCTGCCTTTGAGGACATTTTTAGTCAATTGGCTCTGGTTAATTTCAAGACCCCTTTGAGCGATTTGCGTTTGATCATAGAAAAACCTTTTGGCTACGATTTGAAGAGCGCCAAAAATTTAAAAGCTCAGTTGGACAAACACTTCAAACCCGAGCAGATCTTTCTTTTGGATCATTATTTGGGCAAAGAGGCCGTGAGCAATTTGCTTTCACTCAGGTACGCAAATTCCATTTTAAGCACTCTGCTCCATCACGAACACATTGCCTCCATTCAGATTTCTGCGATGGAAGACCGAGACATTGAAGGTCGAGCCAATTATTTTGATCAAGTTGGAGTTTTGCGTGACATGGTCCAGTCCCATTTGTTGCAAATCCTGGCTTACTTCACCATGTTGGCCCCTAGAAAAAGAACCTTGGAGTCCATCCACGAAGAAAAATCTAAGATTCTTCGAGACGTGGAAATTCGTGATCCAAAGGCGGACATCATTCGTGGGCAATACAAGGGTTATCTCAAAGAAGAAGGGGTTCCCAAGGGTTCACAAACAGAAACTTACGTGGCTCTCAAAGTTCATCTAGATCACCATCTGTGGCGAGACATTCCAATCTACCTCCGCAGTGGCAAGGCTTTGAAAAACAAATGGACTGGGGTGGTGGTTGAATTCAAGCCCAAGTGGCCTCAGGAAGAAATGGGCAAAATACCTCCCAATCGGCTGGTGATTCAGCTGCAGCCCACAGAAAAAATAGAATTTCATTTGCTGACCAAACTGGGGGGCAAATTATTGGATTTTCATGAAATGAACACGGGACGTCCAATCTATTGCAGCGGCGACTGCTTGGTGGAGCACGGACGTTTGTTGCTGGACGTCGTTGAAGGAAAACGAGATTTATTTTTGGATTTTGAAGAGATTTTTGCCGCTTGGAAAGTCATAGATCCACTTCAAAAAGTCTGCGATCGTTTCAGGAAAAAATCTTGCGAAATGCATTTTTATGAAAAAGGAACGCTAGGCC
>CAYGAB010000189.1:0-1625 GCA_964347725.1 uncultured Candidatus Peribacteria bacterium
TGATCATCGATGCTGTCGTCTTTGCGCTCGCCATTGTTTGTCTTTGGACCAAACGAGTGGCTCTAGCTGCATTGCTCATTTTGCCGATCACGGTCAACATTGTGGGCTTTCACCTTTTCTTGGACGGAGGACTCTTCACCGCCAGTGCGATGATGGGCAACCTACTGCTCCTCCTGAACCTGCACTTCCTATGGCAATCAAGAAAGGAGTACAGCTCTTTGATGAAGGGCACGAAAAACTAAGCTCAAAGCTTTGTCATGAAAAACACCAGGATCTTTACAATGTCTTTTGCCAGCGTGTACCCGCTTTACATTCAAAAAGCGGAGAAAAAAGGCCGCTCAAAGGCGGAGGTGGATGCCGTCATTTGTTGGCTAAGCGGTTACAGCCAAAAAGAGCTTCAGCAGCAAATCGACAAAGCCGTGGATTTTAAAACCTTCTTTGCAGAAGCGCAGCTCAATCTCAATGCCTCAAAAATCACCGGCGTGATTTGCGGCTGGCGTGTGGAAGAAATGACGGACAAACTCATGCAAAAGATCCGCTATTTAGACAAATTGATTGATGAGTTGGCCAAAGGAAGGCCAATGGAAAAGATTTTGCGGGTCTAGTACGTCGCAATTTCTTTGGACCCAACCAGTTTGCCCTGATTGTAAATTTTAAGAAGATAGGCTGAATGCAAACCGATGGACACCTTGATGTGCTGATAGAGATTGCCACCACAAGACTCGACAATCGGCCATTCAAAACTCGAGTCCACTAGGTACCATTCTTCATCGTAGCCCTTGTAATAGAGCTCCACGTCCAAGTTTTGGTCGGCCACTCCAAATTGATTGATGTAAGAAGTGAAATACAGAAAACTGTAGGAAGGGTAAACCATGACTCCATCTTTCTCATAGACATCAGCACTTGCGGGTTCAGGCTCTTTGCATGCCGCGGGAGGAATATCTGAAACCGTGATCTGTCCGACAATATCGTAAGGCTTGAGAGCGTCCTTTTTCTTGTAATTGTTGTAGTAATTGAGAGCCGCCCCAACATCTTTATTTTTCACATAATCACTCCAAAAATCCCACTCTGAAATACAGGTGTCTGGATACTTGCTCCCAGCATAAACCGCCGTCACTTCAATCGTGATTTTCTTGAAACTTTTTTCCTCTCCAAATTCCAAAAATTGCATCCCATAGAGATCCTCAAGTTCGTAATCTTTCCATTTCACGTCATCAAAATAAAGAGCGAGCGATTGGATGCGATTGTTCTGTTTGTAAATCGCCTCATCTCTTGCAAAACCAGGGACAAGACCAAAATAAGAACTTTTTACTGGCGAGTTGAAAACGTAACTGATTTTAGAACCCACCCCTGCCTCGCTTGGACACCATGCCGTAGAAAAATCTTTATCGGACACCATTTCACCTTCGTAATTGAACCCAATGGCTGTCTTGTCCAACAGCACCGAACTCACTTCAATCTGAGGATCCGTGGCCTCAGCAATATCGAGAACCTCTTCCTCCGCTTCTTTTTGTTCTTCGACAACAGCTTCTTTATCCACTTCATCCACCACAGAAACACCCTTTTCAAGATCAACAATTTTCGGTTCTGCTTGAATCTCTGAATTTTGACAAGCACTCAAAAAC
>CAYGAB010000190.1:0-1622 GCA_964347725.1 uncultured Candidatus Peribacteria bacterium
GTGTGGTCACGCAGGGGCAGGAGAGGATCTTTTTTTGCCCGGTCTTTGAGGAAGTGCTGATGTCCCACCACTAAAATTCGTTTTTCTTGGGCGGATTCCCAGGCTTTTTTGTAGAAGGAAACGGGCTCGGTTTCTTGGCAACAGATGTCGAACCAGTATTTTTTTTCTTCTTTGACCAAGCGCAGTTCACTCTTTTTCCCAAGGACGGTGTGGGTGCGCCAGATTTGAATTTTGATTCCGAGTAGAGTTTCGGCTTCGTTGAGTGGAGTCTTGGCCAGGAATTGTTCTAGACGCTCTTCATCCAGATAAAAATTGGGATGTTCCAGGGTTCCGACCTCCTCATTTTCCGGCACAAAGTGCAGTTCAGGCACCACCAAAAGGCTGCTGCCTTTTAAGGCCAAGGCGTGGTCCAAAATGTCTTGGGTGGTGTGGCTGACTTCTTCAAATAAAAAAGGAGCCTTGAGGGAAGCGGTGAGATCGCTGAGATTGGCGTGACGTTCGTTGTGGGCTTGATGCGTGTGGGCATCTTCTTCAATTCGCTGTCCACCTTCCTCCGGGAGAATGGACAAAACGATGTTGGCCCAGGCCCAATTGCTTTTTTCAAGCAGCGGAGTGATGGCGTTTTTTTCTTGTTTTGAGAGAGACCTCACGTGATTGGCTAGATTGAAAAAGAGGTCAATGTTGGCTTTGACGTCGTCTTCGGCGCGGTGAGCGTCCACTTGCAAAATGGACATTTTTTTCGCAAGAACTTCCAGACTGTAGCTGGCTTCATTGGGCAGAAAAGCTTGGGCCAGTTGGCAGGTGTCGAGCAAGCGTTCTGGCAAGAGGTTTGCGCCGTGTTCGTTCAGAAACCCAACGTCGAACGGAATGAAATGCCCCATGATGGGCAGGGTTCCCAAAAAAGACTTCAATTCATCCAGCACCTCTTCCAGTTTTGGGGCGTCTTTCACCATTTCATCGTTTATTCCGGTCAGACGTTGGGTGAATTCTGGAATCGCAATCGGCGGCTTGACCAAACTTGTCCATTTGTCCAGAATCCCGGTGTGGTCAAAACGGATGGCGGCGATTTCAATGACGTGATCTTTTTTTGGATTGAGACCGGTGGTTTCTATGTCGAGACAAATGTACATCAATTGGGTTGTTTAGCTGTGAATTCCATGAGGCGTACCACTATAGCACAGACTTCTCCACGCGTGATGTTCTTCGCTGGACGAAAATTTCCGTCGGTGTTCCCATTTACGATTTCGTGGCTTTTTGCCCAAGAGGTTTGAGCTGCGAACCAATCTGAATAAGGGTCCACGTCATTGAAGTTGGGACTAACGGAATCAAATTCTTTTTGGCCTCCACTGAGCAAAATGATCTTCAGTGCTTCGGCGCGGTTTACTTTTTTGGAGGGTTCAAAATAAGTGGCTTCTCCGCCTTTGATGATTCCTTCCAGGTAGGCATTTTCTGCGTAAGGGGCAAACCAATCTGTGGAGTGGACATCGGCAAAAGGGTAGACTTCAAAGTCGTATTTGTTCACGGAATGGCCAAAGGCCAGCATGGCCACTTTCACAATTTCCGCGCGAGACATCTCTTCGTCGGGATGGAATTTGCCGTCTTCGGTTTCTTCAATGGCACCG
>CAYGAB010000191.1:0-1614 GCA_964347725.1 uncultured Candidatus Peribacteria bacterium
GTGTAAGATCCAGCTTTTTTTGGAGTCCAAGCCACAAAAACGTCGTCGGTGTTTCCTGCTAGAGCGGAAATGGGCTGATCTCCGCCAAAGGCACCTTCTTCCGTTGCAAATCGAATCGAGCCCAAAAGATCTTCACCGCTGTTGTTGTGCACGGTGGCTCTAATTTGGACGCTGGAGCCTTCCAGGAAATATTCTGCACTGAGCTTTAAATCCGATTCACCAAAACCAAGATCTCCACTGGCGGCGGAAACCATTGGAGCAAGAAGAGAAAGCGAGGCGAGGCCAAGGAGGCCATTTTTGAGGAAGCGTGAGATTTTCATGGTGGCGTGGTGAGGAGTTTGTGGCTTGAATTTGGGCCTTAGATTGGCGACTTAGACCAGAACGGTCTGTTGATCTGAAACTTTTGTTGCGTCGTTTTCTGGGAGTTCGTCTTCGGTGACAATGAAAGACATGGAGGCAACTCGGTCTTTTTCTTTAGTTCGCATGATGTAGACACCTTGAGTGGCGCGTCCTCGGCTAGGAATGCTTGAGATGTTGGTTTTCAAGATGACGCCATTTTTTGAAACCACAAGAATGTCTCCTGTTGTGTCGGGTTCAATGACTTTTGCTCCCACGATTTTTCCTGTTTTTTCATTGAGATTTGCGGTTTTAACTCCACTTCCTCCACGAGTTTGGAATCTGTATTCCTCCACGGGCGTTCGTTTTCCGAGCCCGTTTTCCATGAGCACAAAGAGGTCGGCTTTTGGGTCTTTGACCACGTCCATTTCCACGACCTCGTCGGTTCCTTTGAGGCGAATTCCTCGCACTCCGGTGGAGGCACGGCCCATGGACCTCACGTCGGCTTCGTCGAATTGGATGCATTTTCCTTCTCGAGTCACCATCATCACGTTGGTTCCTGGGCTTGTTTGACGCACCCAAAGCAAGGAATCTCCTTCACGAAGTTTGATGGCAATGAGCCCACTTTTCCTCACATTTTCAAATTGTTTGACGGGTGTTTTTTTGACGGTTCCAAGATGCGTGGCCATGAAGAGGTAAGCTCCTTTGAAGAGTTCATTGGTCACGACCAGCATTCCGGTCACAGTTTCGTCTCTCCCAAGTTGAATCAAGTTGACGAGAGGCGTTCCTTTGGCTTGGCGAGTGGCCAGTGGAAGTTCGAAAACTGGCAATTGGAAGACGCGGCCCGTGTTTGTGAAGAATAAAATTCTGTCGTGATTGTGGGCGTACCTCACAATGTGCACTTCATCTTCTTCTTTGGTTGTCATTCCAATCTTGCCTTGGCCTCCTCGGCCTTGGCTCTTGAAAGCGGCTGGCTGCACGCGTTTGATGTAGTTTTCTTTGGAGAGCATCACCATCATTTCTTCATTTGGAATGGTGTCTTTGACGGAGAATTTGCCCAAAGCGTAAGGCACGATTTCAGTTCGGCGTTTGTCGCCGTATTTTTCTTTGATTTCACTGAATTCTTCTCGCATGATTTTTGTGACCTTGAGTGGGTCGGCCAAAATTCCTTCCAATTCTGCGATCAAAAGCAATTTTTCAGCCAATTCATCTTCAATCTTGCTGCGCTCGAGTCCAGCTAAAGTTTGCAAACGCATTTCTAGAATGGCCGTTGCCTGC
>CAYGAB010000192.1:0-1597 GCA_964347725.1 uncultured Candidatus Peribacteria bacterium
GGCCGTAACCGGCGGCTCTTTGTGGCTAGCTACAGGTTTGCCGGATCCACGAGGAAACCTTTTCGAATTGAACGGCCTCAAGTCACTATGGGAAACACCTCTTTTGCCAAAAACAACACAACTGGATTTCGAAAATGGTAGACGTCCCTTGAGTGAATTCATGGAAGAAATAGAAAAAAGCGGTTTGGAAGAGCCGTTGCACCGACGCATTCAGGAGGCACGTCATCACATTGCTCGAAGCATTCAAGAGCAGCGCATGAGCATACTGGGCCTGATGGCAGTGGGAAGTAAAGTGGAATCAGCTTCGGCCATGAAACAAGGTCAATTTCGTTTGGCCTTGGATTTAGCCAGAGATCCCAAAAGAGGTGAACAAGGTGAATTGGGCACAACTGGATTCAAACTCAAACATAACAATCGTTCCCTCGTTTGTCCGGCTACACCTTCGGCATTCGAACAAAAACTACTGTTACATTATTTAGCTGTGCTGGGAGTGATCGACCTAAACAATCTCGATCTGCAAGTCACCATGGGCGGCCAACTAGACAATAATATGGCAGGCGTTGTAGCAGCAAGTAGCATTTTGTCGAGTTACGCCAGCTTTCAATATCAAGCGGGAGCCTTTATAGCAGATTTTGCCGAAACCGAATGCCGCATGATGATCAAAGATGCAGGGGTTCGTGCGAAAGGCATGCCCTTTGATCTACTACAAGCCATTGGTCGCACAGATAAAGTTGGCAACCAAAGCATACACGACCTGAGAACTCTTCAAGTAGTGGGCACTTGTGCCGTTCATCAAAATTACGACGGACTATTCAAAGACCTGATGAACACTTTTACAGGGCACTTCATCCAGGAATTAGGAAACCACAGACACGCCAACTTGGCACTCTCAGATTGGTTAACCGTATCTCGCTGGATCGCACCGGCCCCTTTTGATGATCCAATGGAACACCACGAAGAAATGGTGTCCGCCTTCACCATCGCTCGAAGAGACAATCCGAAGCTGGTCAAAAACGTAAGAGCTTTGATCCAACAAGGATTAATAAACCCTTTGACTCGCATCAAAAATGACCTCCAACAAATCGCCCCAAAGGAAGTCCTCTCTTTACAAAATTACTAAAAAGCCCTAGATTGAGGGCGATTTGACAAAATCAATAATTTAACTCAAAAAATTATGGGAACCGAAGGCCACAACGTAAGAACCGATAAAGAAGTTGTCCATACTAACCCGCTTCTTGAAGAATTGGAGGAAAGCTTGAGCATAGAAATGCGCAAGGGACTCGAGGGCCAAGGCTATTTTGGAATGGATTCGGAAAAACGATTAGCCCACCTTAGAGGTTTGATAGAAAAAGGTATGGCCAAAAGACTGGGAGCTGTTTCTATGGGAACTCACGAAGAGATCCAAAGTACTTTGGCCCCCACCGAAACCAAAAAATCGTAGAGTCTAGATAGCGTCTTTCCATTTCAAAATTTGACCATCACGCATAATTCTGGTATATTATATAGATTTATTTCTATAAAATACAAAGAAATATGCGTAAGTCTCACCTGAATATTGCAGCCATGGGGCTGCTTGTTAGTAGCTCCTTTTTAATGG
>CAYGAB010000193.1:0-1572 GCA_964347725.1 uncultured Candidatus Peribacteria bacterium
GCTTTTGCCATTTCTAGGAACAGATCAAGTCCTTTTCTTGGGTCCGCTGGAGCGAGGAATAAAAAGAAATTTTCAGGAATGAATGAATTTGGCTTTTGTGCCTTTCCACTCAGTGAGCTGCCAGCAAAAGTGATTTCATTTGGCAAAGAAAGGTGAGCTGAAGATGCCACGCTGTTGCTGGTGAATAGCACTCCATCGCAGAGTTTCAAAAGAGCTTTCAATGGGAATGCCATGTGCCACAAACGACTTTTCCATGACAAGGTTTTAAAATAAATCTCAGGAACCAAGTCGTGCAGGGTTAAAACAACGGGTGTCTTTGTCTTGAAAAAAGGACGCCTGTCGGGCAGCCATATCAAATCTGCTTCGACGGGAAAAAGTTTTCTGTGGAGTTTTTTTCTATTGAACCAAGATTTGAAAATAAAAGCCTTGCTGGAGATTGGAACGAATCTGGCTTTTGGAAAGCAATCGTGGATCCAGGGGCATCTTGATTTTCCTGTGTAGAATAAATCAACCTCAAGAGAAGGCACCTTGATCAATTCTTGAATCATGGAGCGAATGTAAACTCGGACTCCGCTTTCAAAAGGATCAGTTAGACCACGGCCATCGATTGCGATTCTTACGGACATATTCGAAAGCAAAAATGAAGGCTAGTTCGCTCAAGGCCAAGAGCAGAAGAGCTCCCAACATGAACTTGTTTTTGGACACTTCGACCTCCATTGGAGTGATGCCAAGGGTGACCAAACGGTAGCCTCCGTGAGTGGCGGCATTGTAGGCGTCCAGCCGTTTTTGTAAGACTTGAAGGAAGAGTTTGGAGTCTTCGCTTTCTTTGGTCTCAAGTTTAAAAATCAAGTTTTGTTTTTCTTGGCGTTGTCCCGTGAAGGTGAATTTTTTGCCTGTTTCCGTCTCAAGTTCTTTTGAAAAGCCAGGCTCAATGGTCCAACCTAAAATCACATCTGAAAAATGCTCGGAGGCTCTTTGGATTTCATAAGAAGATTGTTCGTTGCTGAGGGTCAGGTGGTCTTGCCCCACTGTTGTGAAAATCAATTGTTCTTGCCTTGAACTTGGCCAGTCGAGTGAAATTGAATGCAAAATCAAGCCTCCAGTCAGAAAGACCAAAAGGAAGAAAAATAGTTTGGAAAGTCGAGTTTTCATACTCCTAAGCTAACATGTTTTGATGGGCTTTCCAAGCTTTCTCCATGCAGTGCCTCAGTTCGGACTTAAACCTGGGAGTCGAGAAATTTTGGACACTTTTTGAGATGAGTTTGCTGGACCAAGTTTTTGATTCAAATTCTTCGATTTTTGCTTGTAGATCCAGCGCATTTTGGGATTCAAAGAATAAACCCGATTCTTTGTTTTGAATGGTCTCCAGAGCCCCTCCTTTCCCGAAAGCAATCACAGGAGTTCCGCAGGCCATTGCTTCTAACGGCACAATCCCAAAGTCTTCGGTTTGAGGAAACAGCAGCGCTTTGGCTTTTTGATACTCTGAGCGCAATTGTTCTGGGCTCACGTGCCCAAGGAAACTTGTGTTTTTTCCTGCGATGGACTTGAGGCGCTTTAAATCTGGACCTTCTC
>CAYGAB010000194.1:0-1570 GCA_964347725.1 uncultured Candidatus Peribacteria bacterium
CATCGACACGCATTGGATGCGCCACATCAACGAACTGCGTGAACTGCGCGAAGCGGTTTCTCTCATGGGCTACGGCCAGAGGAATCCTTTGATCGAATACAAGAACCAGGCTTTCATGGCTTTTGAAGAACTCAGCGGCCGGATTGACCGCAACATCGTCAGCTCGCTCTTCAGAGTCAAAATCACCCTACAGGCCCAGGCACCTGCCACCTCGAGTTCCTCTGGTCCAGTCGGCCCGATTGCTCCCGTGACCAGCGGCCCTATTGTCCACAAAGCCCGCCCCAACGAAACCTGCCCCTGCAGAAGTGGCAAGAAGTTTAAGAGGTGCCACGGGGAAACTCAAAGCTGAATCCCAGCATCCTTCAAAATGCCATGGAGGATTTTTCCATATACAGGATGACGGCATCTTTAAGATTTTGAAGAGCTTCCGCCCGCGTGTCACCAAAAGTATGACAACCTGGCAATTCAGGGCAATACGCATGCCACTGAGACCCATCTTCTTGGAGCTTAAAAGTTATGGACATAAACACGGTGACTGAGATACGAAATCTAGCATTTCACCAAAAATATGTCCATAATGTGCCCATGCTTTATGAATTAATTTACTTTCTAAGCCTAGTCCTGGTCATTCCATTGCTTCCTTTGCTCGCGTGGGATGCAGTTCAAACGAGAAAACGGGTTGGCATTTATCCAGCAGCAAAACATCCCAAAGGAATCGTGGACGGAGGGCCTCAAACTTTGACCATTTTAACGATCGGAGAGTCCACCATGGCCGGATGGGGAATCCCTGAACATGTGGACAGTTTCACTGGGCAATGCGCTCAACTGTTAGCAAAACGCCTCCATAAAACCGTCCATTGGGAGGTCTTAGCACGTCACGGACTGACCGCACAGGATGCCCGAAAAGAATACCTTCACCGAATTGCGCCAGTGGATCTTATTTTCATCGGATTGGGCGCCAGTGATGCGTTCAGTTGCCACAGCCCACTCACTTTTAAACGTGCAATCCAGAGGCTAATAAAAGATCTTCAAAAAAAATATCCGCACGCTATTTTGGTTTTCATGAACGTCCCACCCATTGCTCAATTTCCAGCTTTTCCTCTGTCTTTACGGCTCACCGTTGGATCTCTGGCAAAAGCTTATCATTCCATATTGCTGAGCCTGCATGACCCACAAAAGAAGATTTTCTATTCGAGTGCCAAGTTTGACCTAACTGAAGCCAAAAGACGAATGGGCCAGGAACATACGCTCGAAGATTTCTTTGTGGATGGCGTTCACCCTTCCAAACTTTGCAACCGTCTGTGGGCAGAGGAGCTGGATGCCTTCCTTTGCAAGAATGTTTGGTGAGTGCTACGGCCACAGTGAAATCCTTGAAAACTGTAATTCCAATTGCCAATTTTCAAGAAAATGGATTTTTTGTAAAACAATTCAGACTTATGTCAGGACAGTTCAATGGGAATTACGATACCATTCGTATTTACCATTGAATTATGGCAATGAAAACATTCGCAAAATGGATGACCGTAAAGGAGATTTTGAATTCTAATGAGTCAAAACCACCCTACACATC
>CAYGAB010000195.1:0-1558 GCA_964347725.1 uncultured Candidatus Peribacteria bacterium
CCTCTTCAATGTTTTTGAGTTGTTTAAAAATTTGACTCATTTCTGAGACTTCTTCTTTTGTGAGTCCTGGAATTTTAGAGCTCTTTTTTGAGATGCTCATAGAGGGCTAAAAATTGAGGGAGGTGGTCTTCGTGTATGGCTTTATTCAATGCATTTGCTTTCTCCTTGTCGTATAGGTGACTTGCTAAGTTACTGTCGGTCAATGCTTTCATCCATACTCTGCCATCCTTAATTATGTTCTCTTGAAAGGCTTGTTTCAGGACGTCTCTTGGGGAATTTATTATTTCACCTTTATCTTCTAAATAATCTTTTAAAGTTTTCCAAGCTAGTTCAAAAGACATTTCAAACATTTGAACTATGGCAATTCTTTCCAATTCGGAAGGATTTTTGATCTGTGCCGTTTTCTCTAATAGTTGAACGGCTCGTTCGTAATTTTGAAAACGCTGTTTCCAACGGATGTCTTTTAAGTTCATGCCTGCATTCTACAGAAAAAAATCTGGATTTCAGCAAGAACAATGGTACTTCGCCCTATGGGCTTCGTGCCATTTTGCCATTCGCTTTGCTAGCGCTTTCAGCGCCTTTTGTTTCACAAAAGATGGCAAAATGGTCGGAGTGGCGGGACTTGAACCCACGACCTCTTGCACCCCATGCAAGCGCGCTAGCCAACTGCGCTACACCCCGACGTGCACCCTTTTTAGCAGAATTGTAAGGGTTTGGGAACTGAAATTCCTAAACAGTGCCGAATTTGACAGACACCTTATTTTGAGCCATAATCCCCTCTCTTCAAACAACTAAATTTTCTCTCCCTTATGCACTTAAATAAATTGCTACGATATGGGTTTTTGGCGCTGATGGTTTCAGCCATCGGCCTTTCGAGTTTTTCTTTCGCTCCCAAGACGGAGGCGCTGGGGCCGTGTACGGTTCCGGGCACGGTTTTTGTGGATGCGGTGGCTGGAATTGATCGTGGTAGCAGTGGAATGTTTGGATGTTGGGGACGCGATACAGCTCACGCCTTTAATACGGTTCAAGCTGCCGTTAATGAGATGAATTCACGAGGAGGAAGCAGTGGAACCGTGATTATGTACAAGTCTGATGGAGCGAACGAACTGGTCAACAATACGGGAGGTATTCCTTATGAGATTGTACCTTGGTCTAGTGGAACGGCGACCATCACGGGAAAGTTCGTTGTCACCGGTCAAAACATCACCATCAAGAATTTTACTTTCGATGCGGGAGGGGTTGAGATTCGGAATACTTCTAAGGCGATGAATGTAACGTCTAATAAATTCAACGCCACTTCAAATCTTGAAATCAAAGGGAAAAGCGACGTTACCGTGAGCGGGAATACGTTTGATAATGCTTATGCGTATATTCACGACAACAGTGGAAAAATCATTGTTAAAGAAAACTTTTTTACACCGGCGGCTGCTAATGTGACCATCAATTATGGAACGTACTCAACCAACTATGGAAACTGGTATGTGTTTGTGGAAAAACAAACAGGTTTTTTTGAATACAAAGGGAACACTATTACCGGAGGGCAGGCGCTTATGATGCG
>CAYGAB010000196.1:0-1550 GCA_964347725.1 uncultured Candidatus Peribacteria bacterium
CGTAAATGTTGGGGATGATGACTTCGTCGGCCTGAGCAAAGGCAAAGATAAAATCTTCCAAAAAAGCCGTGGTTCGGCTGTACTGATGAGGCTGGAAAACCGCAATCAAGTTTCGGTCGGGAAACCGCTCTCTCATGGCTTGGAGAGTCGCCTTCACCTCGATTGGGTGATGGGCGTAGTCGTCGTAAAAATCGGCGCCATTGAGCGTGCCCTTGAATTCCATGCGGCGGCCGGCTCCATGAAAATGGGCCAAACTTTTTTCAATCTGTTCCTTTGAAACTCCCAAAAGTTCCGCCATCATGGTGGCCAAACCAGCGTTCCAACGGTTGTGCTCGCCCGGAACACCCAAAGCGCCATCGTAGGGCAAAATGTCTTCCGGCCAGATCACGTCTTCGCTTTGTTCGGCGAATTGCTTGAAAGCTGCATAATAATCGGCATCGTTTTTGAAATAATCCAAATGGTCCAAATCAATGTTCACAATTCCCAGCAGGCTGGGTTCCAAATAAAGAAAGTTACGGCGGTACTCGCAAGCCTCCACCAAAACTAAATCGGAATTTCCGGGTCTGAAATTTTTTCCGTCAAACTCAAAAAAAGTACTCCCCATGACCACGGTTGGGTCGAGCCCAGCCTCCTGCAAAATCAAAGCGAGCATGGCCACCGTGGTGGTTTTTCCGTGACTTCCCGCAATGGCAATCAGCCGTTTACCCCGAGTGGCTTCGCCCAAAGCCTGAAAATAATTCAAACTTGGAATGTTTCTTTCCACCGCCATCTCTCGCTGAGGATCGTCCAGAGGAACGGCATCACTGTAGACCAGTAAATCCAGATGTTTCGGCAGCAAAAGATCCCGTCCGATTTCGATCCGAGCGCCTTCCACCTGCAAAGCATCAATCAAACTGCTGGCCACCGTATCCGTTCCAGAAACCCGTTTCCCCTCAGACAAACACCAGCGCGCCAGAGCGCTCATGCCGATCCCACCGATCCCCACAAAATGAATGTGTTCTGCCCCTTCAAAAATTTTCATAATGAGCTAAGATGTGTGCAGCCATTCTAACAAACATGAGCCTTCCAAGCTACGACTCTCAATTTGGCACCACTCGCCTCCTTCTCATCATGGGTTTTTGCGTGGTGGCCTACATGCTCTACAACCTGACGGTCTCCATTTACGACAGCTACCAAATCGAACAGCACATCAGCGATTTTGAACAAAAAAACGCCGAACTTGCCAAAGAAAATCAGAAAAAACTCGAAGATTTTCAGTACTACACCTCCAAGCAGTACATTGAAAAAGCCGCCAAACAGAACTTGGGTCTCATCAATCCTGGCGAAAAAGTGATCATTCTGCCGGAAGAAGATTTGATTGTGTATTCAGAAGAAGAAGAGGCCCAAACCCTCACTCAAGAAATCCGCGCCAGCTGGTCCAATCCTAAAAAATGGTGGAAATGGTTTTTCAGTGCTAACCCCTACAAAGCTTAGCTTGCCAAAGCTGAATATTTTACATAAAATTCCCAGGCGTTTCATTCATGTAGCTGGGTAGCTCAGTTGGTTAGAGC
>CAYGAB010000197.1:0-1535 GCA_964347725.1 uncultured Candidatus Peribacteria bacterium
CATATTACGGAGAATAAAGATGAGTTATAGTTCCAGAAAACAAAGAATTGCCGTCGAGATCTTGAACCAAAAAGGGCTCGTACAAATTGATTTCACCTGGATTGCTGAAACTCAAACGATGCTGAGTTCCGACTTGAATTTGACCCATCTCATTGACCAAGCCAATTTGATGGTCCGTGCTGTCAAAAAGACCAATCCCAGCTTCCACAACTTTGGCCACAACGCTTTCATTCACGGCTTGCACAAAAACGCCTTCCGCTCCGTCTCCAATGCTCACTCTTTGCAAACTTGGAATCAAGTAAAGAGAAGCATGAACTCCAGTGGCATCTTGAATCAAAACACGAGTTGGGACTCCCACGGAGGCTTCCTTGAGAACGGCTTCTCCATTTCGCAAATCCAGTTCTCCCGTGGCAGGATCAAAAATCGCAATCAATTCTTGGGTGGCATTTTTGATTTCAATTTTGCTGCCTTGAGTGTCTTCGCCCAAGTCGGTCTCAACATCTTCGGTGGTGTTGGTGGTCAGCACCAAGTGTTTGGCGGACACACTTCCAGTCAAGGTGTTGGAGGCGCTCATTTGCCCAGCCACGTCATTGGCCTTGAGCGTGAATTCTCCTGCGAGTTTTCCTTGCACCCAAAAGGTGGCCACCCCATTCACCAAATGAAGTCGTGAGATTCCGTTGTGAATGTTGACCGTGCTCTCGCCAGATATCGCCTCAAGCTCTACTTCACTTGAACTGTCTTCCGTGTTCAAGCTTCCATCTGATTTTCGAGCCTGAACAGCCACTCGATAGATGTTCACTCCTTCCGTGTCCAAAACGGAATAATCGCTGCTGGAAATGGACAAACTCTTGCTGGCCGAGCCTCCATCTGATCCGCCGCTCCCTGCTCCAATTTCAGAAGTGTCTCCACAAAAGTCACCGCCTTCGTAAACATTCACAGAAGTGGCGGTGGTTTTAATGCTCTGCACCCATTCTTGCATTTCACGTATCCATTCGGTGATCAAAATCGGGCTGCCCATGGACGAACTAGAGGATGAACTTGCCTGCGCTTCTTCCTGGCTTGCCGTGGCTTCCTCCACTTCTTGTTTCACACGGGCAAATTCTTCATCCGTGCTGAGTCCTTCGGCCG
Source organism: uncultured Candidatus Peribacteria bacterium (assembly GCA_964347725.1). GTDB lineage: Bacteria > Patescibacteriota > Gracilibacteria > UBA1369 > 2-02-FULL-48-14 > CAYGAB01. Next base: position 1,129 of record CAYGAB010000197.1, read on the forward strand.
TGTCTGGGTTGAAATTCAAGAACAATTCATTGGCCGTTCCAGCCATTCTCATGCTGGCAATTTCATAACCACCCCGTGCTTTGGCCCACAAGGGCTCTTCATCACCGAGGTAATGAGTGAGCACGTAAAGGTGTTTTTCATCCAGGCTCGCTTGCCGCCAGTACAAAGCGTCCGCCAATTGATCTTCATTGATGACATCAGCGAAGTCCAAGACGTCGTCGGCAAAGTCTTCACCCTGTGGCAAAGCGGCCACGGCCTTGCTCAAATCCGCCACTGCCGATTGAAATTCCGTGATGCTGTTCATCTCAAAGACATTCAAATAAACCAACTCTTGTGGATCTTCTTCCTTGTCCAAAAATTCGATGCGCCGAGTGGCGTCCACTGGCAAATTGGCGCTAGTTCCATCT
>CAYGAB010000198.1:0-1501 GCA_964347725.1 uncultured Candidatus Peribacteria bacterium
GGTGCAGAATGGTCTCCAAGTTTTCAGGATTCACTCCTCCACGAAAGGGCAAAGAACCCGTGCCGACAATGGGATACATCGGTATTCCATGTTTTTTCCCAATCCGATGAATCTCTCGAATTGCCATGCGTGAAGCCAAAACCGCAGGCACAAAACCAGCATTCAAAGCCGGATCAGACCGAGCGATGAAGACTCTCAAGTACGGCGGTTTTGAGCCAAAAATTTGTTCGTGACCAGCCAAAAATTCCTCCAAAACTTCCGCGCAATTCATTAAGTCGTCCACACTTTCAAACAGAGGAATGATGTGAACGTAGCCCTTCCCAAAGTGATCTGCACCAAAAATTTGTTCATGGACCTTGGCCGTTTTTTGAAAAGTTTCCTGAATGTGCAAAAGTTGATCCGCCCGCTTGGTCATGGGCAAAATAAACTCAAAAACTGGGGGCTGATCCATCTTCAAAGACTCAGAAAATTCACCTGCCGACAAAACACTCATGTAGGCTCGGGCCAATTTAAAAGTCTTCTCTTCCCAAACATTGGGCACACGCAAGGTGATGAACCGATCCCTCCCCAATTGATTTTTCCTAAAGTAATCCAAATGAGCCGTCAACAGGCGTTCCACCATGGCTTCATCCGCAAATTTGCCCTCCCAATCCCACATGTATTCGTCCACTCCCAAATCTTCAAAGTTGTGAAAAACCTCTTCCGTTTCTTGCTGACTAGAGACAAAAGCCTCCTCACCCCAATACGGAATTCCCGCATTGTCCGGATGCTGAGTCGCCATGGTCCGCGGAATTCGACGATTTGGATGAGCTTCAAACATAGTGGAAATACTTTAAAGGCTCATGAGGGTTTTGTCAGTTCTTTCAACAAGCCTCACTTGACAGGCCGTGCAATACAACTTATAATACTAAAGATCACCCAGCGATATAGCCGTACAGCTATGAAAAGCCACCTAAAAACACAAACAACCCATGAAGCACACAGCACTATTGTCAACAACCTGCAGTCCATCATGAGAGACCTCCTGATCTTGCTGGAACTTGAGAAGCAAGGAACTCATGAATAAATTCCATAAGCAAAGACCCATGAGTGAAGATTCAGGATGTGTCGGGGAACAATACGTTGGGAGACAAGAAGCCCAGGCTCATCGTAAGCCTGAAGCTAAAAATTCTGCAGGAACTGCACTGGCAGTGGCCGACAGGAGACGATTAGTCCGTGCGGCATCTGCTGCAGTAATACCTCGGCGTGAGCTTTGTCTGCCAGATGGAAGGAGTAAGCCAAACGAGATCGAACATATTCTTCTCGATAAGTTTATAGAAGGTTTGCATAATGATTTGGCGAAACTTAGAGATTCTCGAAATAAAATTCCAGAAGAAGGCTTGTCAGAAATGATGGGGCTCATTGAAGAGGTGGCGGTGTATTTGTCAAAACAACAAAACATTTTAGATGCAGGGCTTGGAGGTAACTCCATTTGGACGAGACTTATGGCCTTGTTCAATGT